>CAZBRN010000063.1:0-5784 GCA_964494545.1 uncultured Candidatus Saccharibacteria bacterium
GCTCCAACTCGTGAGCTCGCACAGCAAATCGACGATGAATTCCGAATCTTTTCTAAAGGTTCTGGCTTCCTGTCTGTCGTTTGTGTCGGTGGAATGAATATCGTTCCTCAGATCCGTGCATTCCGTGATCGCCCAGAAGTGATTATTGGTACACCTGGACGGCTCAAAGATCTTATCGAACGCGGTGTTTTATCGCTTGCGAAGTCTCAGATCGTTATTCTTGACGAAGCTGATCAGATGCTCGACATGGGCTTTGTAAACGATATCGAATTCTTGATCGACCTTCTTCCAGAAGAACGACAAGCATTGTGCTTTAGCGCAACAATGACTCCTGGTATCAGCAGCATAATCCACAAGCTTCTTAAAGATCCTGAAACCGTTTCTGTCGTTTCTCCAGTAACCAGTGAGCACATTGCTCAGGACGTTATTCGTACAACGAAAGATCAGAAGATCAACATACTTGGCGAAATGCTTGCAGATCCTGCGTTCGAAAAAGTCCTCGTCTTTGGTGAAACCAAATGGGGCGTTCAGAAACTTGCAGACCACTTGAACGACATCGGCCACAAAGCTGAAGCTATTCATGGTAACAAGAGCCAGCCACAACGACAACGAGCATTGAACGCTTTCAAGCGTGATAATGTCAAAGTTCTTGTAGCAACTGACGTAGCTGCTCGTGGACTCGACATACCTAATGTCTCACACGTCATCAACTTCGATCAGCCAAATAGCTATGCTGACTACGTTCACCGTATCGGTCGAACTGGACGTGCTGGTAAGACTGGTCAAGCTTACACTTTTATTGCGCATTACTAGCACTTGCTGCGCTCAATTTATAAGAGGGGATGATCCCCCCTCTTATCGCGCAGGCAAAATGATACATTTTGTCTGGCTGTTCTCCCCACAATTCTATATATAAAAGATCCGGAATGAATCCGGACTTTTCTATTTTTATGATTCATCCGATAATATAGCTTATACTTTAGGTAGAATTTGAGTTAATTAGGAGGGTTCATGGAAATATTTGCGCATCATACGTCAGAGCACACCATCACTAGCAATATTTATTACTTTATTGCCGCACTTTTGGTAATGGTTGCTGCTGCTTGGATTGTAGCTCGGAGTTCAAAATAATGAAGGTTTCACTCAATGCAGAAAACGCCAAAGTCACCGCTAAAGCTACTGCGACGATGAAAGGTCCGGCGCTCACAAAAGGCATGGCAACCTTTACGGAATATGATGTAGATGGCTGGAAATATGTCCATATTCGCCTCGAAATATCTGGCGACCCCACGGTTTTTACAGAAGGTAAACACGCGGTGCACATTCATGAAAAAGCAGCCTGCGACTGTGATGGCTTCAAATGCGCCGGAGGCCACTTCGATCCAGGTCCAAACGGGAATACCGACCCCGATGCCAACCATGGTTTTCACTCAGGTGATCTACCGAGCATTTCAGTCGATACTGAAGGCAATGGTGTTCTTGAGACCATTACCACCCGCGTAACCCTTTCCGATGGTCCTGTGTCATTACTTGGAAAAGAATCAGCCCCTGAAGGAACCTCACTCATGATTCATGCTAATATTGATCCGCATACGCCAGGTGAATCAGGCTCGGGTCATAGCGGTGGACCGCGCCTCGCCTGTGGGACAATTGACGCAGTATAGAATGAAGCTAATTTGTAGCGTAGAATTAAAAGTATGAATAGTGCGATTGAACTTACCAACGTAACCAAGCTATACTCCAATAAAAAAGGCATTAAGGATGTAAATCTACGTGTACCTTCAGGAGAAATATTTGGTTTTCTCGGTCCAAACGGCGCCGGTAAAACGACGGCTATTCGAACAATTATGGATTTTATCCGACCTGATTCTGGGAAAATCAGCTTATTCGGACTGGATGCCCAAAAAGACTCTGTCCGGCTCAAACAGCTCATCGGTTATCTGCCTGCCGACAGACAACTCTATGATAAGTGGACGGGCAAAGAACATATAACTTTTTATGAATCGTTGCGAGGCAAGAAGAGTACCGTGAATGCCGCAAAACGCCTCGGGCTAGATCTAAGTCAAAAAGTATCTCAACTATCTACCGGTAATAAGCAGAAACTGGCGCTCACCTTAGCGCTCTCAGGTGCACCGAAAATTCTAATCATGGATGAGCCAACGAGTGGACTTGACCCTCTTCTTCAACAAGAGATCTATGAACTACTTCGAGCGTATAAAAAACATGGCGGAACGGTGTTTTTGTCTTCACATAACTTACCCGAAGTTGAGAAGATATGTGATCGCGTAGGAGTAATCAAAGACGGCTCTATTGTCGCAAATGAAAGTATGCAGAGCATCCGAGATATGAGCATCCATATCATAACGGTGACAACAGACAAACCGATACAACTACCCAAAACTGTCTTTTCAAATATTGAAGTTATTCATCATGCTACTACCCACGCAATTCTCAAAGTCAAAGGCGACCTGAACCCGATCATTAATCATATAGCAAAACATAAGGTACGCGATCTTGAAGTTACCCACGCAAGCTTAGAAGATATTTTTATGGAGTATTACCGATGATCCCAATTATTAAAAAAGAACTCCGAGAAAAAAGAACTTCGCTCATTTTCTTTATCATCTTATCGGTAGCACTCACCTGGGTATACATTGTGTTATTCCCTACAGTAAGAGACCAAGCTGATAGTCTAAACAAACTTGTTGAAACGTATCCCGAAGCACTTAAAAAAGCATTCAAACTTGAGGGTGGTGGCTTCAATACAATTGAAGCATTCTTGTCTTATGAACTTTTTAGCCTTATGTGGCCTTTGCTGGCAATTATGCTCGCCCTATCGCGAGCCGGAAATGCCATTACAGGTGAAGTCGAACGAAACACGATCGGCTCTCTGCTTTCTCAACCAATCTCACGATTCAGAATTTATCTATCTAAATTTCTGAGCGGGCATATCAGCATTACGTTGTTTGTAATTGCGTCCATATTATCCCCAATACCGCTCTCATGGCTGTATGGATTCCCCGTTCATCCTAAAAATTTTCTAGTTTGTGCCGTGCTTTGCCTGTGTTTTTCATCGGCTATCTATAGTGTAGGATTACTTGGCTCGGCAATTGCCAGCGAGCGAAGTAAGTTATACGGTATTTTAGGTGGTAGTATCCTGCTGATGTATGTGCTCAATGTTATATCAGGGATTAAACCGTCGCTTGAAAATCTACAATACGCTAGTATTTTTCATTATTTTAATGCCACTGACGTAATGCTCCACGCTCGATTACCAATTGGTTCTTGTTTGTTATTTATAGGGATTAGTCTTGTAAGTGCTCTAGTCGGAGCTTATATATTTAAAAGTCGAGATTTAAGTGCTTAATAGTGCCGTTTGCTGAGGAAAAGACCGCCACCAATCGATACTGAAATTGTCGCCAAACTCTGAAGCGGCACAAAAAGTCTACGCTCAGAATTGCCGATAAATCCACTCGGTTCAAGCTCACCAGGAACAGCTACTCCTTGGAATGTGTCGATTTCGATGAATTGATATTCCTCGAGATAAGCATCAGGCGTGAAGAATCTATTCCGAGCATCAAATGGATGCTCGCCGGGGATCGGTTCATCCATGAATATATCTATCATACCTACGGGGTTGCTGCCTGCACTCAAGCGAAGCGTATGTGATACACAAGTAGAAACATCCTGTATAAGACTATCAGCATCTGTACAAGACTTGTCTAACTGGTTACTCGTAAAACTCTCTGGCTTTTGCTGACCAAGTCGGTTTGTTTCGCCCAGATAAAATTCGATGCTCTGAACGCAAAGTAAGAGATCATTAATCCGTGCCTGAAAGTAATCCACTTCAGACATGCTATTTATTCCCTGGTTAAACTCAGACACGTGAAGCCTATTCCGCTAACTTGCTTTGTTTAGATCGCCAAGCCTCAATTGCTGCATGATTACCGCTTAGGAGTACCTCGGGAACTTTCATCCCGCGAAAATCTTCGGGTCGGGTGTATTGGGGGAATTCAAGTGTTTTTCCGTCGCTGAAACTTTCGATTGCGGCACTGTTCTCACCACCCAAAACTCCTGGGATTAGTCGAATAACACTATCTGTGATAATCATGGCTGCCAGCTCACCGCCAGTAAGCACATAGTCACCGATCGATATTTGGCGATCTACAACGCTCGTTATACGCTCATCATAGCCCTCATAGCGTCCACAGATGATGATTAGTCCAGTTCCTGCATCAGCCATAGATTGTGCCGTACGTTGCACCCAACGTTCGCCACGTGCGGTCATGAGAAGCACTTTGGCTTCGGGATCATTTGACTTGGCTGCCGCTACAGCATCAAAGAGTGGTTCAGGTTTAAGAAGCATGCCGTCACCGCCACCATAAGGTGTGTCGTCAACAGTTTTTCGGGACCCAATACCAAAATCACGCAGATTGATATAGCTAATCTCAAGATGCCCTTTATCCTGGGCCTTCCACAGCATGCTAGTGTCCATAACTCCAGGAAACATTTCAGGGAATAAGGTTATAATTTGTATTTTCATTATGTATATTTTACCACATTTCTAATTTTTTACCATAGTAACAAAAAGAACCTGGGGTTACCAGGTTCCGTCTGTCACATAAAGCTCCCAATAGTGTTACCTACTGGCTCGCAAGAGCTTGTTCGCACGTTTTTGTTTTTGAAGAACGGTCTTTTGTCAGACTCACGGATTACTATACAGTATGGTACGGACGATGTCTAGGGGCTAATGCTTACATTAGATATCAAGATCGTCGAGATCTTCGAGCTCCGCTCGGGTCTTTCGTGCCATGTCGCTCTGGCGATTGTCATCTTCTTTGACTTCAGCAACGAGATCTTCTGCAAATGAATTTACTGATGTTGGGGCTTGATCTTGTTCGTCTGATACTTCTGCGTCATCATCTTGAGCCACTTGCTGAGGAGCCTGACTTGGGGCAGTATTTTCTGATTCTGCCTGAGCTGGGCGATCATTTTGTACTTGGCGTTCTGGACGCTCGGGGCGCACGTAATCTTCGGGTCCGTTATCAACAATCTTGAGGTTGTAACGAGCTTCATTCTTGGTTCCAAGCGCTCGAAGCAACGTTCGTAAGCTCTGTGCGGTAGCGCCTCGCTTACCGATTATACGACCGAGATCTTCTGGATCAACGGTTAGTTCAAGTAAAACACCCTTATCATCTACGCTGCGCTCAATAACTACAGCGTCTGGGTTCCCTACTAATGATTTGACAATATATTCTACAAATTGTTGGTCAATACTACTCATGCTCGGTCTCTCCTGTTTATTTGTACATTCCTAGTATACCAAACTGTGTTGGCTTTTACTTCTATGAGTGGCCGACATATTTGGAGAGCAACGCTTTTGTATTAAACGCCAGTGGCAATTTCATGGCCTGATCATACGTCAGCCATTGAACATCGGTAACTTCTGATGTATCGATCACGATAGTACCCTCACGATAAACAGCAAAGTAAATATGGATGGTATTCTCTCTTGCCTTAAATGATTCCAAAAAATTAGTTATTTGACAGGTAATCCCAGTCTCTTCAAACGTTTCACGAATTGCAGCATCCTCGTATGATTCATTGTTCTCTACGACACCTCCAGGGAGACCCCATGAGCCAGCGAATTCAAAGCCGGGAGCTCTTTGCTCGAGAAGTATGAGATCGTCTTTGAGTGTGATCGTGAACGCTGCGTGGGCCATATACCCAGTATAGTTAGAATCCGGACAAAAGAAAAACCCCGATTTCTCGGGGTGTATTGGA
>CAZBRN010000064.1:0-5709 GCA_964494545.1 uncultured Candidatus Saccharibacteria bacterium
GCGTGCTATGACGTGCTACGTTTAGGCTAAGTGTTGAGAGCACTGTGGACAAAAAAAGGGAAATAGAGAAACAAAGCGAGACAAAAATGGCGGACATACCCGAGAAACAAATAAAAAGAATGCGAAGCCTGATATCAGAGGCTGAAACTAGTTTGGCGGCAGCCAAAGAATTATTAATCAGTCTTGTTGGTGACGACCCAATGGTCCTTACCAGTACCAAAGACGACAACCTAGGAAAAATCATCGAGGGTGTTTTCGATGGTCAAAATATGGTTGGTTCCGACGGCAAGACATACCCAGTACCAGCAAACTACGCGAGCAAATCTAAGCTCGTACAAGGCGACATCCTTAAACTAACTATCGCTGATGACGGTACATTTTTATACAAGCAAATTGGTCCAATAGCCCGCAAGCAGCTCGTAGGTTCACTCGAACTTCGAGAAGGGCACTACTTCGTTGTAGTTGGCGACCATTCATATCAAGTTCTACTCGCCAGCGTAACGTACTTCAAAGCAAAACCGGGTGACCAAGTTAGTGTCAACGTACCAGAAGAAGATGTGAACGCCGAATGGGCAGCCCTCGAAGCAGCGTTGTAACATCTTAAATTACTGAGTTAAAAACTACTACATATATATCTGACGCCATGCCTCGTAAAGCGGTATACTAAGATAACGACAGGAGGAGTCAGAGAGCCAAGAGCTTTCTAACGCATGGTTTTGTTATGGGGCAAGCATTATACCGAAAATATCGGCCGAAAAAACTTGATGAGATCATCGGGCAAGAGCACATCACCGAGACGCTCAAAAATGCTATTAAAAATAGCAAAATTAGCCATGCCTATCTCCTGACTGGACCTCGTGGTGTCGGCAAAACGAGCGTTGCTCGGATACTAGCTTATGAAGTGAACGCCATCCCATACGATGAACAACAATCCCATCTGGACATCATCGAGATAGATGCCGCCAGCAATCGAAGAATCGATGAGATTCGCGATCTTCGAGATAAAGTCCATATCTTGCCATCCATGGCAAAGTATAAAGTCTACATAATCGATGAAGTTCACATGCTTACCCGTGAAGCCTTCAATGCGCTACTCAAAACGCTCGAGGAACCACCTGAGCATGCCATTTTTATCTTAGCTACCACTGAAGCTCACAAATTACCCGAGACAATCGTCAGCCGCACGCAGCATTTCACCTTCAAGCCAATCGAGATCCCAACACTCGTCGGACAACTCCAGATGATTACAAAATCTGAAAAATTAAAGATTGATGAATCTGCGCTCACTCTCATAGCCGAACATGGTGACGGAAGTTTTCGTGACAGTATCAGTCTTCTCGACCAAGCCAGAAGTATTTCGGATCATATTACCGAACAGCAAGTTCAGCAATTACTGGGCATAACGTCTGCAACTGCGCTCGAGTCAATCGTCGCTATTATTACAGCTGGCACCGCCAAAGAATTATTTGATTCGCTTGCAGAGTTGCGAGCAAGCGGATTACAATCGGCCAATGTCGCAAAGCAACTCGGTCAAAAGATCCGACATTCAATTCTTAAAAACCCATCAATGCAAAACGCTCAAACCGCGCAATTACTACGTTCACTACTTGAAGTAGCCGGCAGCCCTCAGCCAGATCGTTTACTCGAAATTGTTTTACTTGAATACATCTTCGCCCAAAATCCAGCGCCTATCACCATTGCACCAGTAGCTCCTGTAATGCCGAAACAAAATCATAAGGTAGCTTCTAAGGTTGAACCGAAAGAGGCAGGTAAGCCTGAGATACAAGAATCAAAGCCAGAACCGAAACAAGAAAAAGTTGTGGCGACTCCGGTGGAAAAAGCAGTCGAACAAAAGACAGAGAAAGAGCCAGAAAATAGTGCGCCCAAAGCAAAGGTATCACCTTCGAGTGCTACTGAATTCAGTATTGAAGCATGGCCACTCGTGATCGCTGAAGTTAAAAAAGGCTATAACACCTTATACGGAATATTGCGGATGTCGGAAGCCGAATACGACAACGGCACCTTAACGCTCTTATTTAAGTTTGCATTTCATCAGAAACAAATCAATGAAAGCAAAAACCGTACAATCATTACAGACATCATCAAACAGCAAACAGGCTCCAACGTGACACTCGTCTGCAAAGTAACCAGCAAAGACAAATCATCAAAATCGGATACTAAGCCAAGTGCAGCGAGTTTAGAAACCGTTAGCAATATTTTTGGTGGTGCCGAAGTGCTAGACTCCTAGGGTAACTATTATGGCAAATGCAGTAATTCCTCCCCAAAACACCGATGCCGAAGCAAGTTTGCTTGGTGCTGTACTCATTGACAGTGATGCAATCGTTAAAATTGCCGATATTGTCATGGCCGAGGATTTTTATGATCCAAAGCATGGACGAATTTTCGAAGCCATAACGCAGCTCTATGAAAAACATAATCCCATCGATGTACTGACATTATCGGATCAACTCAAAAGCTCTGGCTTTATAGATTACGTAGGGGGAGCGGCTTATCTGACACAGCTCACCAACTTTGTGCCGACGGCTGCCCATGTAGAGCAATATGCCGAAATTGTTTCTGGCAAAGCGCTCCGGCGAAAACTGATTCGTGTTTCACAAGAAACAGTTGAACTTGGGTATAACGAAGAACGAGACCTACAAGAACTTATCGAAGAAGCCGAAACGCGGTTATTCGAAGTTAGTCAGAAACATATCAAACAAGATATCGTCAGCATCGAGACAATCCTGGGTGAAAGCTTCGACCGTCTCGATGAACTTCACAAAGATAAGGGTAAACTTCGCGGCATTCCAACCGGTTTTAAAGATCTTGATAATATTCTGGCAGGACTCCAACGGTCTGACCTCTTTATTTTGGCCGCAAGGCCCTCAATGGGGAAGGCTCAGCCACTCAACGCTCGTATCATGACAAAATCCGGCTGGACAACAATGGGCGAGATGAAGGTTGGAGTTGAGCTTGCTTCTGTAGATGGACTGAAATCTACGGTCACCGGCGTATTCCCTCAGGGTAAAAAACAAATCTACCGGGTCACGTTTTCGGACGATCGTTCAACCGAAGCAACGGGCGATCATTTATGGAGTGTTATGTATCGAGCATGGGACAAACCAAAAATTCTTACAACCGACGCCGTTGCGGAAATGTTGAAACGCAAACGATACCAAAATAGACTATGGATCGAAATGTTTAGCGGAGATTTTGGCCATGATCAAAAACTGCCAATCAAGCCATGGCTTCTTGGAATGCTCATTGGCGATGGTGACTTGAACCACTTACGCCTCTCGACAGCAAACGACTCAGTTCTCGCAAAAACTAAAAAAGAATTGGGCGCTGAATACGAGGTGCACCACGCAGGGAAATATGATTATCGAATTGTTCGACCGGGTCAAGCAAAAAATCCTATTCGTGAGTCACTCCGAGAGCTCGGACTTTGGGGTAAGCATAGTCATGACAAATTTATACCTCAACTATATCTTGAGGCTCCACGAGAGGATCGTATAGCAATATTGCAAGGGCTCCTCGATGCTGACGGCTGGGTTGAAAAACATGGAACGGTTCGATTTTCATCATCAAGTAAATTATTAGCTGAACATGTCGTTGCGCTTGCTCGATCCATTGGCGCCTGGGCGACGATAAAACCAAAACAACCTCGCTACGCTTATCTTGGTTTGCGAAAAGCTGGGCTACTAACGTATATCGTAAATATCAATCATCCAGAACCTCAACTATTGTTTAGTATCCCTGAAAAATTAGCACGCGCACATACCACTACGCGGAAGAAACATCCAACATTTTCATCGATTAAGCCCACGCGTATTGTTGAGGCGCAGTGTATCGCTGTGTCTCATCCGTCTAATCTGTATATAACCGATGATTATGTCGTAACACACAACACCGCCTTCTCATTGGGGCTTGCCCACAGCATTGCCTTGAAGGCTCATGAGCCGGTACTGATATTTAGTCTTGAAATGAGCAAGGAACAGCTTGTAGACCGTATGCTGGCTACCGAATCGGGTGTGGATGCCTGGGCGCTCCGGACAGGAAACTTAGCAGACTCCGACTTTGAGAAAATCGGGCAAGCCATGGGTGCATTGTCAGAAGCTCAAATATTCATCGATGATACGCCAGGTATTACCGTTAGCGACCTCCGTACCAAAGCCCGCAGGGAAGCGCACGTCCGACCACTTGGACTTATTATAGTGGATTACCTGCAACTCATGAGCGGTGGTTCTCGCTTTGCTGGGGACGGAAACCGCGTACAAGAAATTTCAGCAATCTCTCGTGGGCTAAAGGGTATAGCGCGAGAACTTAACGTACCGCTGATTGCTCTGAGTCAGCTTAGTCGGTCAGTAGAAAGTCGAACACCTCAGATCCCGCAACTTCAGGACCTTCGTGAATCAGGATCCATTGAGCAGGATGCTGACGTTGTGGCATTCTTGTACCGAGAAGATTATTATAACCCCGAATCTGAACGAAAAAACATTATGGATATCTTCATTAAGAAGCACCGTAACGGACCAACCGGCGCAGTCGAGCTCTACTTCGATCGTGAGAAACAACGCTTCAGGAGCGTCGACACCAAACACAGTGATCCATTCAGCTAAGCGAAGCATACGCTGCTCGTGGTATACTAGGCATAATTACTATGCAACTACAAAGAACCTTTAAACAGTTACTAAAAGAAGTTGGCCTGCCGACCATTGGCTATTTTTTGGCATTATTTTCTGCAGCCTTACTACTTGTATATCGACTCAAATATCTCGTTCCAGGATTTAGCCCAGCAGAGAAAACAGCTATCCTAGCATCTAGAAGCATTAAAGTAATGTTGAATGATCCACTTAATTTACCGCATAAGGTAATGCAATACATCGTGGCTAAATTGGCTCATCACGGCTTTATTGCCATGCGCGGTATATCGGTGATTATTGCGCTTTCAGTTATAGTGTTGTTTTTCTACAGTGTTCGCCGCTGGTTTGGCTTCAGAATTGCGGTTATCACTACGATCCTTTTAACAGTTTCAAGCTGGTTCTTATCGGTAGGTCGATTGGCAACTCCAGACATTATGTCACTAAGTCTTATTTCAATATTCGCAATTGCAAACTGGTTACCAAATCATAAACACACCAATCTTGCAGTAGGCCTCGGCGTTACGATGGTTACGTGGCTCCTGTATATCCCTGGAATGATCTGGTTTCTGTTGGCCGGACTCATTTGGCGAAGAAAAAAGATCTTCGCACTTATCAAAGATCAAAAACCACTTTCAATTATTTCTATAATTATCCTGCTGATGGTTGCCGCACCGCTAGTGATTGGTGTGCTCACCGACATGACACTACTTCGAACCTATCTTCTGATTCCTATAGATCCTCTTCAGGCCTTGATTAACATTCCTAAGAATCTGGCTCTCATCCCGGTTAATCTGTTTGTGCGTGGGGATGGCAACTCACTACAATTTGTTGGTCGTCTACCAATGCTCGATTTTATGACATCCATACTCATCTTACTCGGTATCTATAACACCTGGCAAAACGAACGACGACTCGATCGATTGAAGTTTCTATTTGGTGGGATCGTAGTACTTTGCTTACTGATCAGTCTAGAGAGTGGATTCCCAGTCGCAGCACTTATTCCTTTCTTGTATCTGCTGGCTGCAAGTGGAGTGTCGTATCTGAATAACCAATGGTTCAAAGTATT
>CAZBRN010000065.1:0-5501 GCA_964494545.1 uncultured Candidatus Saccharibacteria bacterium
ACCAACGGGCTTCGTTCCGATGATTGAAATATCAAGTTCGCCATATAGCGTCAGTGCTAGGCTCCGCGGGATGGGTGTGGCAGTCATAGATAGAACGTGCGGCATATGGCCTGCTTTGGCCTGTAGCTTTTTGCGCTGTTCCACGCCAAAGCGATGTTGTTCGTCTATTACAACGAGCCCAAGTTTGTGCATGTCCACCTTCTCTTGGATGAGGGCATGCGTCCCGATAATGAACCTAGTTTCTCCAGATGCGATCCGAGAATGAGCCATTGATTTTTGGTTTGGCTTCATACTTCCCACGAGTAGCCCTACTTGTGACTCATAACCAAGCGGTTCTATGAGTTTATATATGGTGTCAGCGTGTTGTCGAGCTAGTAGTTCAGTCGGTGCCATGAACGCCACTTGGTACCCTTGTTCGAGTGCCATGAGTGCAACCATGGTGGCAACTACGGTCTTACCCGATCCGACATCCCCTTCGACGAGCCGATTCATCGGATGTTCGGCCTGCATATCTTTGTATAACTGCCAGATTACTTTTTTCTGGTCATTGGTAAGTGTGAACGGTAGATGACTCACAAATTGCTTGGCTAACTCTGCCTTGAATGGTATCTGAAGGGCGGATTCACTTTGTGATTCCAGTTTGTTCATAAGGGCAGCAAGCGTCAGGCCAAATATTTCTTCAAACCCAAGGCGAGTTCGAGCTTGTTCCAGGTGTGTATTGCTTGTCGGAAAATGAATCGCTTCGATTGCTTCTGCCCGACTCATAAGTGAATTTTCGGTTACAACCCATGCGGGCATCGTTTCATGCATTGCCCGAATATATGGTATACAAGATTTTATTGCTTTCCTGATCTGAGCAGACTTCAATCCCTTCGTTTCACGATAAATAGGGATAATTCTAGCGGTACTAATCGGAAAATCAGACTCTAGCTCAATACTTGGATTCATTATCGCGAACTTCTGGAAGCTCAATTCAAACAATCCAGATATAAAATACTGAGCTTCAGGCTTTATGGCGTGTATTCGATACGGCTGGTTGAACCAAACGAGGCGAACGCTATGGTTGCCATTGCGCGCTATAGCCTCGGTAATATGCATACCCCGACGCACATACCGTCCGGTAACGTGTTCGATCGTGGCGCGAAGTGTTACTGGCCCGGGCTGCAGCTCGTTGATGGCTGTAATTTGCGAATAGTCATCATATCGTTTTGGAATATTCGAGATAAGTTCACCAACAGTAGTAACACCAAGTATTGCAAATAGCTTGGCCATTGCCGGCCCTATGCCAGGTATCTCAGTTATCGGCGTGTCGTCCCTCATATAACTCTATAGTACAAGAGGTTAGACGCTGATGCTACGATGCCTTTTTGATAAGCAAGAATGTGCTCGGACCAAAGAATGACTTTGCGAGAGGAACCTGAGTGGCACTTTCGATGGCTAGCATTGCGCGGATTGGTACGATTTTTTTGAGCCCTGGACTGCGAAGATTTGAAACTGACAAGATTCTCTCTACTTTGAGTCCAGCATGAGCAAGCTGTTTGATTACAGTCTTTGGGTTATGATTCACGAAAGCGATCTCATCTTTGTTCTTATTGCTGCTTGAACGGATATCAACAGGCTTGGTTGGCATTTTCTCGCCTTTAAGAAGGTGCTTAACGCGGTTTCGGAAGTGGCTGTAGTTAGCGATTTCAAGTACGAACAGTCCATCGTCAGTGAGTACTCGTTTGATCTCTGAAAATTCAGTACTTGGATCTGGCAAGTGATGCATGACACGGATCATAGTGATCAGGTCGAGCGAATTATCTTTGAATTTAAGATCGTCGGCTTGGGTAAGAACCATGTCGATATCTTTTTGTTTCTTTAAGAAATCTTTTCCAATATCGAGTTGTTGTTGACTTGGCTCGGCAAGCGTTACTTTATCGGCGTAATCTTTTAGAAAGATACAGAGTCGGCCATACCCACCACCAATGTCGGCTGCGTGTTTGAAGTGAAGACCCTTGAGCAGGCGCTTTAAGGCAATTCGTTCTGCTTGGTTCTCGTAGTCACGCCCATCCCAGTATTTAAGATAATTATGCTTCGGATCATTATATTGATCTGCTTTTTTTGTTGATTTGGCCATAATTGTTTCTTTCGTTTTTACGGTTATTCGTTTCAATAAATTAGTATATCACGCCTTAAATTCGATAATGATTTGAGCGTTTTTACCACGCCGTACTATTGCATGTCCGGCAACGTTGTCGGTTGAATCAAGTGTGGTTTTACTGAGCGGTATTTGAGCTCCATTAATGTAGATTGCATTTGATTCTAGGAAGCGACGTGCTTCTGACTTGCTTGATGCAAGCTCGGCCTCAACAAGTACATCAATAATTTCGGCACCTTCGTCTACTGCAACCGATCCAAGCTCTTCCTTAAGGACTGCAAAATCCCTCGCGGTTAATGCTGAATAGTCGGTATCACCAAATAGAACATCACTGACATTGCGCACGCTCTGAGCAATTTCTTCCCCGTGGACGATAGTGGTAACTTCGTAAGCAAGCGTCTTTTGGGCTAAACGGCTCGAAGTATTTGCCGTAAATTCTTGTTCAATATCAACTATTTCATCTTGGCTAAGGTCGGTATAGATCTTCATATAATCTATGACGCCTGCATCATCAGTATTGAGCCAAAATTGGTAGAACTTATATGGTGAAGTCAGTTTTGCATCAAGCCAAATAGCACCATCTTCGCTTTTGCCGAATTTTATTCCCGTGGTTTTGTTGACTACGAGAGGGGTTGACCAAACGTGCGATTCTTTTCCAGTAATTCGTCGGATAAGATCAACACCTGCGATGCTATTACCCCATTGATCTGAACCGCATAACTGAAGGTTTGCACCATGCTCACGGGAAAGGTGGAGGAAATCGTAGGCTTGAATAAGTACATAACTAAATTCTGCGTAGCTTATGCCTGCACCTTCGGCGTCCAACCGCGTAGAAACAAAATCTCGTCCAAGCATTTGACGCATAGGCACATGCTTTCCGATATCACGTAAGAATGTCAGATAGTTCATATCTTTGAACCAATCATAGTTATCGACAACGCTAAACTCTAAACCAGAGAATAGTGATGAATATTGTTCTACTATGCCTTTTTTGTTTCGGTCAATCTCTTCTAAAGACTTCAGGTTTCGCTCTTCGCTTTTGCCGTCTGGATCGCCAATCATGCCAGTAGCTCCCCCAATGAGGATGATGGCTTTATGGCCGTGACGAATGAAATGTCTGACCATCATGACGCTGGCAAGATTGCCGATTGTCATCGAAGCAGCGCTTGGATCAACACCAAAATAAAACGTGAATGGTTGTTCGTCGAGAAGTGCTGGTGATGCGAGGGTCGTCTGTTTGGTGAAGCCGCGCCAGGCGAGTTCACTACTTAATGTATTTTTACTCATAATCAAAAGTATACCTCAAGTAATACTCCTCACGCCAGTACGCAAGCACTCGTGCCCCAAAGATGTCACAGAGAGGATGTAATTAACAAGATGCTTGTGATTTATTACTACTTTTACATGGCAAATTTGGTATACTAGATGCATCTAAGGAGCCAAAACAATTTATGAGTGACCCGTCCAGTAGTCGTTCACCGAGATCACGTCGACCAGCAAAAAATGTCCATGTTACAAAAAGTGGTAAAACTATTAAAGTTAACCGAAGTTTGGCGCAGCGAGTTGGTTCAATGAAAGATGATAAGGCAGCTCGCAAGGCAGCTCGATTGGCAGGGCTTCCAAAAGGTCGCGTTAAGCGATTCTTATACCATTTTCACCCGAAACGAATGTACGCGTATTGGTTTAGTCGTGACGGTGCAATCATGGCGCTTAAGATTACTGGTGTTGGTCTTATTACTGGGTTCCTGCTTCTAATTGGACTATTTGCATATTTCAGGAAAGATCTTCCTAACCTACGTGATATTTCAGGTAACAACATTGGCGGTAGTATTCGTTATTACGATCGAACAGGAAAAACACTGTTGTGGGAAGACTATGACGCTGTAAAGCGTGTGCCTGTGGCCGAGAAAGAAATTAATCAATACGTGCGTGATGCAACCGTCGCCGTTGAAGATAAAGATTTCTTTAAGCATGGTGGTTTTGATGTTAAGTGGATCGTTCGAGCAGGTGTTAATAATGCATCAGGCAGTTCAAGCCAACAGGGTGGATCGACGATCACGCAACAACTAGTGAAGCTTACCCAGAACTGGACCAAAGACCGAAGTTATACCCGCAAAGCTAAAGAACTTATTTTGTCGGTTGAGCTTGAACGTAGTTATTCCAAGCAAGAAATTCTAACTGGATACTTAAATACCGCTCCATACGGTAACGTTCAGTATGGTGTTGAGGCAGCAAGTCGCGATTACTTCCAGAAGTCTGCCAAAGAACTGACGCTCGATGAAGCGGCATTCCTGGCGGCTATTCCAAAGTCACCGTCCTTCTATTCTCCTTACGGAGCGTATTACAAGACAAATCCTGGCGAATCTAAGCCTGCACTTATCGGGCGCCAACATTACATTCTGAACCTCATGCAAGAACAAGGTATGATCACTACCAAAGAGCGCGATGCGGCCAAGAAGGTGGATACGGTTGCTAAAGTTAAAGAACCCCAGGCAAAATATGCGGGTATTAAAGCCCCATGGTTTGTGCTTGCCGCTAAAAAACAACTGGAAACAACTCGACCAGAAACCGCAAAAATTGGCGGTTGGTCGGTTACAACAACACTCGATATGGATAAGCAGAGCCTTGCTGAAGAGCAAGTAGCCAAAGGCTTAGGCCAGATTATTCGTCAAGGTGGTGACACGGCAGCATTTGCCGCTGAAGATGTTACGACAGGACAGATGGTTGCGTTAGTCGGTGGTGTTGATTTTACGAATGCTGAATTCGGTCAATTCAATTATGCTACGCAACCACTACCTCCAGGATCAAGCTTCAAACCGTATGATTACACGGCGCTTATCGAAAACAGCACCAACGTTGGAGCCGGTTCTGTCCTGTATGATACGCAAGGTCCTCTTGAGGGCTATCCATGTACGAAGAAAGAAACGCCAAAGCAAGGCGGAAACTGTCTCTGGGATTATGACCTCAAGTTCCCTGGGCCAGTAACGTTGCGATATGCACTCGGTGGATCTCGTAACGTCCCAGCAGTCAAAGCTATGCTTACTGTTGGTATCGATAAAACTATTCAAACGGCAGAAAAGCTCGGACTAAAGAGTGGCTATAAATGCTATCAAGATGAAGGTAATACAAAAGAAGGCGCTTGCTATGCTTCTGCCGCAATCGGCGATGGTGCTTTCTTACATCTCGATGAGCACGTTCATGCTTACGGTAGCCTTTCAAGAAACGGACTCAATATTCCTCAGACATATATTTTAAAAATAACTAATGCTAGCAACAAAACCATTGAAGAATGGAAGCCAAGTAAAGGTGTACAGGCTGTTCGACCTGAATCAGCCTATATCGTGGCTGATATGATGAGTGA
>CAZBRN010000066.1:0-5468 GCA_964494545.1 uncultured Candidatus Saccharibacteria bacterium
TTCTTCTCCATTCTTCAACTGAACGTGCAGTCACTGACTTTATTGAATCTCCATCGCATGCAGTGCTTATAACAGGGCAGGCAGGCGCAGGAAAAGGAACGTTGGCGGCTTGTATCGCTGCATCGCTTCTCGAAATAGATGATTCCAAATTAGAAGAATATCCCTATGCGTTATGGATGCATGATGGCGACAAAGGAGTATCTATAGAACAAGTTCGAGCCGCCCAAACATTCATGCAACTCAAAACTCCGGGCACACAAGGAATCCGGCGAATTTTGATCGTCGAACAAGGCGACACCATGAGTATAGAAGCCCAAAATGCATTCCTGAAATTACTTGAAGAACCGCCAAGCGATACTGTCATCATTATCACTGCCTCAAATACGAGCGGGCTTTTACCGACCATTCATTCACGTGTCCAAAGCATACGTGTCCTCCCCGTGAGTATCGAGCAGGGCAAAGAATATTATTCGTCTGATTTTACTCCTTCATCTATTCAAAAAGCATACTTCTTAAGCGAGGGCTACATGGGGCTCATGACAGCCCTTTTAAAACAGGACACCGATCATGAGCTCGTAGCACAAATCGCAATTGCCAAAGAAGTTTTAGCAGCATCCACATATGATCGTTTAGCACGAGTTGACACACTGACGAAACAAAAAAATAATGGGCTTTTACTTCTAGCATTGGAGCGAGTGTGCCATGCTTCACTCTCACAAGCGATTCAAAACAACAATTCGAGCGTGTCGCGCTGGACAAAACGGTTGAAAACTATCGTGCAAGCTGAAAGCGATCTTTCGCATAACCCAAATGGCAAACTACTACTTACCAACCTGATGCTCAACCTGTAGCTATGCGCGCATGTGGTACAATAAGGTAATATGTTTGAACTTATTTTAATCCTCGGATTTGGTATTTTAGCTATCCGTGGTGCCAACAACATCGGTGCAGATGATCTCGACATCTTCCCACGCAAGATTAGCGACAAGGTCGGAAAACTGTGGGATATTGCACATCAAGGCATGAGAGAAAATCGCTTCTTGCGCGCAGAAAAAGCACTTCTCACTATTTTAAAAATCGATCAGCGTAACGCCGCAGCATACAACCGTCTTGGGATTTTATATGCAAAGCAAAAAGAATTTAAAGATGCCATCGACTGTTTCGAAATCGCCAGTAGTATTGAATCGACTCCTTCAAGCCTGCACAACCTCGGGCTCATCTACTATGAGACTGAAAACTATCCAAAGGCTGCTATCGCCTTTGAACAAGCCCTGAAGCTCGAAGATGGGCTTGCAGCCCGCCATATTGCCTATGCCAAAGTGCAGGAACAATTAGGTAACGACAAGCTGATGCTCAGCGAGCTCGAGCGAGCAGCCGAACTAGAGCCAAATAAAGAAACCTACCAGTTACTCCACAAAGCCTACCTCGACAAAGAAATGCAACTCGAAGCAGACCAAATCGAGCAAAAACTGAAGAAAATGATCGTACCTGCCGGACGCCCTAAAAAGGTCGTTCGCCCCCGCAGGGTCGTAATCTAAGCAGCAAATTCCCAATTGATGAACGCGTCAGGGTGAGCCTTTGGCTGTAGCGGCTTGAGTGGAATTGCTTCGTATAATTCAACAAGAGAACTTGCTGCATCTATGCCTTCAATAAGCCGATCGTATCGATCTTTATTAGCCCAACCACGCTTATCTACAAACTGGCCCCACACCGAATTTCCTGAAAACGCCATTTGCGGAACAGCGTCTGGGTACTCTTCTGCAAGCTCTTTTGGTACGAGCGTGGCCATGGTGTCAGTAAACTCAGGAGGGAAAGAGGCTGCATATGCCGGCAAATTGTATAGCCAGGAACCACCGATAACTTCTTGGGCTTCAGGATGTTCGGCGACAATCCCCGTAATCATGTTCTTTACTTCAGCTTGTCTCTCAAGCAGTAAATCCCGAGATAACCCACTTTGTGCGCCGCGGGTATTATTTTCGTAATGTACTTTGATTGTATTGAGGCCGTTATTCTGCTTATTTTCTGGGTAATAATCGAACCCGAAAAACTTTCGCCCTTTGGAAGAAAGATCTGTCTCGGTGTAATGGCTGCTATCGAGTAAGATGTATCTTCCATAGAGCGCAGAGGTTATTTCCGGAGCGGTTTGTGCCCCCTGAAGCAAACCTGATATGTCATTACCGTCCTGATCTACGCCATCTTTGAAACCCAGTCTTCGCCCGATTGCAGTCTTGAACATAAGTGTTTCTTCTAGACCATCGCCCGAGAGTTCTGCCCATTTCACCGCAAACTGAATTTGAGCATCAAAATATTCAACAGGGTATTCAAGGGGATTATTAGCTTGATCTTCGTAGCTTGGCTCGATAGTAGGTGTTGGTTCCATGACGTAAGTATACAATAAGTACTGGACGTAAGCCTTGGGTTGTTATTTAACCCCTGTTTTGATACAATCTATCGGTAACTTTCAGAATGTTCTTTAACAAAATAATTGCGTCATTAGCTATCATGAAAATGTGAAAGATTGTAAACATTGTGGCAAAACGGTTAAAAGAGGAGTAGCAATTTACTGCTCGAATCAATGCCAAGCTGATTATCAATATAATGATTACATCAAACAATGGAAACAGGGCATAAATAATGACGAACGTGGGATAGAAACAAAAGGATTATCAAAACACCTATACCGATTTCTTATTGATAAATATGGAAATCGCTGCATTCTGTGTGGCTGGGATTAGATAAACCCTATCACAGGAAAAGTACCCATTGAAATTGATCATATAGACGGTGACTCGAAAAATAATAACGATGATAATCTTCAACTTATTTGCCCCAATTGTCATTCATTGACGTCAAATTTTAGAAATCTCAATAGGGGAAACGGTAGGTCTTGGAGACGCAATTAATATATAAAAGAATAAATATGCCTCCTTAGCTCAGCTGGTTAGAGCACCACTTTTGTAAAGTGGGGGTCGTCGGTTCGAATCCGACAGGAGGCTCCAGTCTTTTACGCAGGGTTAGTGAAGCGGTCAAACACAAGAGACTGTAAATCTCTCGGCTTATGCCTTCGTAGGTTCGAATCCTACACCCTGCACCAAAAGTGAAGCCCCAGCTCGTCTGGGGTTTTGCTTTTGGCATAGAGTTTAAGGTTCGGTTCTACGAAGGGCACGGTGAAACCGTGCGACCTTCGTAGGTTCGTACAGGATTGAACGTGCAGGAGCTTGCTCCGAACAAGTGAAATCCGTGCAAGCGAAGCGCATCCTACACCCTGCACCAAATCTGAAAGTCACCCTTGTGGTGGCTTTTTGATTTGATAGCGAGTACGGACTCGTGCCTACAAAGTGGCGAGCAAAGCGAGCGCTTCGTAGGTTCGGTCGTCAAACCACCAGAGCACAGGAATTTATTCCGAGCACTAGTGCAGTCGTGAGATTTCATACAGCCTGTACCAAATTAATAATCCAGACAATGCTATCATCTTTGCTATGCTCTTCCTATGGAGGATACTAGAAAAAAAATGATGTGGTATATTTAGACTAAATGAAAGCTAATCCTATCAGGTCTTTATTTTGGGTGATAAGAATCCATTTTCAAAATTCAAAACTTTTTTTGCTCTGGTCAACAGTGTATGCCTCATACAGTGGTCTAAGTTCCGTTGCAGGAGTGTATGTTGGATCGAAGTTCATAACTAGCGTTACGGCAATTACTTTTCAAAAGTCATCACCGCATAGTGCTTATTCGTGGCTCACACTTCTGTTAGGTCTTGAAATAGTATTCATCGGTGCTTCTAGATTAAACTCAATAGTCGAGCGCAGAGCCCAGCAAACTATTGAAATCAGGCTAAACACAATGTTAATGACCAAAATGTACGAACTAAGTCAAGAACAGTTCGACGACGAAGAATTTAATACTAAGCTTGGACGTGCAAGAGATAGTTTAAGCTCTATGTGGCGAATAACCAACGAACTTTCCTGGCTCGTTTCATCAATTGTTAAATTCGTGAGTGCAATAATTGCGATCATAGTCGTGGCACCCTTGGTAGGGTTAGTAATTACAGTGATGGTAATTCCTATAACTTTCATAAAAGCACAGCAGAATAAATACAATGAAGCGATTAACAAAGAAGTTGAACCCATAGACAGGGTAGCATTTCGTACGAGGTGGATGATGATCGATCCGAACACGATGCCAGAGATCAGGCTTATGAATGCATTTGGTAGTTTATTGAAAATATGGGAAAATAGCTCCAAAATATCACAGAATGTTATTTACACTGCCGATAAAAAAATGGCAGTCATCGACTCTGGTACGGATCTCATAGAACCGATTATCGCTTTTGGATCGACACTTTACTTCATAAAACTACTAATTGGTGGTGTTATCGGATTTGATCGGTTCATATTTTTGCGAGGGCTACTCGATCAGGCTAGCAACGCCGCCAATTCAGTAGTTTCTGGATTCCAGTCGATGCATGAAACAGCTATCGGACTCGAAAATTTTAATGAGGTGTACAAAACTCCAACGCTCATACCAAATGGAAAGATGAAAGTTGAAAGTCCACTGACGATAGAATTTATAAATGTGAGTTTTTCATACCCCAACACAGATACGCTAGTACTAAATAATATTTCATTTGTACTGGCTCCCGGAAGCAAATTGGCACTGGTAGGTGAAAACGGAGCTGGTAAGTCGACCTTGATTAAGCTCCTTCTTCGGCAATACTTACCGACTGAGGGTCAAATAGTAGTTAACGGAACTGATATTAAAGACATCGAACAACGGAGTTATTACGAAACAATCAGTAATTTGAGTCAGGATTTCCTGATGGTAAACCACCTGACTATCAAAGATAACCTACTTCTAGGTGTTGAACGGAAAGTAAGTGACAATGAGATACAGAAAGCAACCGATATGGTTGGAGCGACTGCATTCATCTCAAAACTCAAACATAAATTCAATCAGAGGCTCGACCCTTCATTTGCCGATGGTACAGGACTATCTGGAGGCCAAAGTCAAAGACTAGGAGTAGCACGGTCAATTCTTCGTAACGGGGACTTAATGATCCTTGATGAGCCTACTAGTGCCATTGATGCAAAAGCAGAGTATATGATTTTTAATAACATATACAAACACCACGGACAGAGAACGACTTTGATAGTTAGTCACAGGTTCAGTACAGTCAGAAAGGCGGACATGATCATTGTCATGGATAACGGCCATATAACTGAGTATGGATCGCACCAACAACTCATTGAGCATACTGGCCTGTACAAAGAAATGTTTGAAACTCAGGCGGAAGGATATCAATAACCAACGCGCCGGCGGCGACATTTCAGCAATCCTGGAAAACCTCAACTAGAACTATTTAAAGGCGCTCGTTATAGAGTATCGAAACACCACTCCCCAAAACATGCACAATCTGTTAAAATAGGACGGTTATGCCGTCGTAGCTCAGTGGTAGAGCACTGCCATGG
>CAZBRN010000067.1:0-5381 GCA_964494545.1 uncultured Candidatus Saccharibacteria bacterium
CCTCCCTGTCACGGAGGAGAGCGCCGGTTCGAATCCGGTCGGGCCCGCCAAACTAAGTCAGTCACCTGAAAGGTGGCTTTTTTAGTTTGCTGACTTGCGATTCAAACGAGGCGATCTAGTGAATGAAATGAGCGGATCGCTGGTTCGTACAGGACTGAACGTGCAGGAGCTTGCTCCGAAAAGTGAAGTCCGTGACGTATCCGGTCGGGCCTATCGATAGATCTGATCAAGTTGCTCACCAGTAACAGATAAGCTGCCTATCGCCTGTAGTAGACGTACGTTACCCTCAGGCAACTCCTGGCGGTGCTGAAGTGTTTCAACTGAAAGCCCTAAAGCAGTCAGCTTATCAGTAACACCCTGATGTGTTGTACCAACCAAGAATACAAAGCCTAGGTCGTCAGTATTGGCTGCGCGGTCAGCTAGTTGCTCACCTAATATCCCACACATATACCACTCGCGGTAATTGTTATAAGCTACGGCGGCTATTGCCGCACCTCGCGCATGCCCCTCTGAAGCATCAGAACCATCGTGTAGTGCGCTCCACGTGTCATCCCAAGCAAGCATAATATCATCCAAAGGACCCCCACTATCCGCAATATCCGCAAAGCGTACATCTATTTCTGAACCAAATAATTTGCTCCATCGCTCCCTTAGGTAATCGTCTTCTGAAATAATTTGAGCCAGTCGAGCCGAAACCCTTACTTTATCTGCATCAGATTGAGTAGCCTGGTTCATCCCCTCCTGGTCACGTTCCTGCCAACCAATACCTTCAATAAACAAAAGATTTCCATGTTCCCTAGCATCTGCAACAACATCGTACCCATTCAAGTCCTGTGCATCACCATGTCGGCCTAGAACAACCTTGCCTCCAATTTCTGCAGCATTCTCACGAAGAAAGTTAAAGCCACGCTCCATGCGTTCATCGGCTAGTAGTCCATCCGGTATCACCCCGGGTGCTAATACCTCTGTAGTTAATGGGTCTACAAACGTATAGTTATTAGTACCGGGTTCGTGTCGGAAACTTGCGTTGTGAAGGTTGATGTTCAGATTTTTCATTTTTTGTTTTGATTAACTTATTATACTCTATCATATATAGCTGTTTTGTGCAAATCTACCTCATTACCAAATTTCGCCAAATAGTTCCAGATGTGTAATGTTACGGCCCGCCAAACTAAGTAAGTCACCTGAAAGGTGGCTTTTTTAGTTTGTTGACCTGCGATACAAACGAGACAATCTGAGCGAACGAGAGTAAGCGGATCGCCGGCTTGTTCATCAAGCTTGATCACAGATGTTAGTTTCAAATAAAAGCTTAGATATGAAACTATCCTGTCGGATCTCCTAGGTTCCAATCCAAAACGCAACACTAGGTAGCGGCGCTAGCCGCTACTGCGCTAAAACAAAAATGCATCCCTGACCCTCCGGTAGACTAGGAGTTGTAACCAACTAACTACCAAAAGGAGAACAGAGATGCACTTCCATCTTACACAACACCAACGTATTGAGCTAAGTCTACTGACCAGACTGGGCTACAGCCAACGGGCTGTAGCCTTGGTCTTGGGAGTAAATCCTAGCACCGTTTGTCGGGAACTAGCCCGGAACAAGAAACCAAATGGCAAGTACCATGCCCAAGTGGCTCGGTCGCTTACTGCAGCCCGGAGGTTGAGCGCCAACCAGCGGTTACGGAAGCTGTTTGGCAACACAAACCTAGAGCAATTGGTGGAAGCCAAACTCCGCTTGCACTGGAGCCCAGAACAGATTGCAGGACGGCTCAGACGGGAGGGCGCAGCCCTCCGTGTCTGTGCCCAGACCATCTACGACTGGGTTTACCAAACTAAATATGACCTAGTAAAGTTCCTACGTTCCCAGAAACAGAAATACCGTAGAACTAGAGCTAATACTCTCCGGAAACGGAAACGAGAAGCTATGCTGTCACTACGTCGGATTGACCAGCGTCCAAAGTCAGTGGATCAACGCAAGACGTACGGCCACTGGGAGGGCGACACCATGGTCAGCCGACAGAGCCTAGCTCGGCTAGGTACCCTGGTGGAGCGTAAGAGTGGTTACCTGCGGGACTTCTTACTTCCCAATGGGGAAAGCACGGGCTTTGCCCGTGCCAGTGCTAAAGCATTGGAGGATATCCCAAGTAACTACTTACGCACTCTGACACTAGATAACGGCACTGAGATGCAATGCTTTGAGTTACTAGAGCGGCTAACGCCGCTCCGAGTCTTCTTTGCATATACTTACCACTCCTGGGAAAGAGGGACCAACGAAAACACTAATGGATTACTTAGACAGTATTTTCCAAAGAGATCTAGCTTGGCTGTTGGCTAAGCGCAGCTTGACGCAAGCGTCCAGCTGCTGAATACTAGACCAAGGAAACGACTAGACTACCGGACACCAGAAGAAGTATTTGAGTCAAAGTGGTAGTGTTGCATTTGGAACTGGAATTCAAGTCTGCAATATTGACATTATATGAATATTATAGTATTATTGCATTATGAAATTACGTACAGCCCCTCGTGCAGTAAACAGTCTCGAACATCTTTCAGCTTATATTAAGCGTAGTAATGGAAAAGCCTTCGGCGAATATCGGGAACGATTCTATGATGATGGAACCGGTATTGACGGTGACGTTTTAGACTGTCAGAGCGGCTCTTACTATTTATCTGATGATGGATCAGTTGTCTTTGAACCTGAAGAAAGAAACAATAGCTATAGTCGATACACCCATTCTGAGAGCTTGGGTCGTCCAGTCTCCGAAGCTGATTTTGCGAGCAGCGCAGTTGGGATTGTAGTAAAAAGTCGACATAAAATCCCTGCGCCAAATCCACCCAGTGTATGCTAAGTGACATTTTTAATTAGGAATAAATAGGCCAGTATTTATCAAACTATGATTTATCAATAAGGGACCAAGCACGAGCCATTGGCTGGGCAGTAGGTTGCCCTGTTGTGGACGAACTCACCGATCCTGCAAATCCTGAACCTGGACGCGGGCCCGAAGAAATGCTTAATCGCTATGCACAAGTTGGTTTTTGGTTTGGTTATATTGTCCACTCTGCCGAAGAACATAACCCAGATTTATATGCGCAGTTAACGCGGCAACTGCCTCGTTTAGCTGGTGAACCTGTTGATATCCATGAACCACAATCAGTGCCAGACAACTACGACACCGTAATGCCCCCTTCTGAAAGCCTAGCCGGCTTCACCCTACCTCGTCTTCTCTTAAAACAAATTGGTGGAGATAGCTTGCCTAAAGAAGAAAAACAATCGCGACTGTTCACAGGATTAAGAATCCTGCAGGATGCAGTTGCAACCGCACAGACACCCGAAGAACTACTTGCCATATCTGCAGAAGGTATTTCACAAGCCAATGTTGATCCGCTAATAACTTTGAGTACCATCCTACCGCAAGGTTGGTACGACGAGCACAATGGTGATCAGATGGTGGCAACTTTCAAAGCCTCACTTAGCGAAAAGGCCCCTCAACTCTGGGGTCTCTATTGCATGCTAACCAATAAAGACAAATCCGATAGAAATATGCTCTAGTACGCGGCGTATTATTTCGTTATTGAACAACTATTTTATTCAGCTTTAACAGATCATAGCTTGATATAAAGACTTGTTTTCTTCTTATCTTTGAGGTCATTTATATAGGTATTTATGTCTTTGAAATTGAACAGTATATGAGCTGCACGGACCTTGTCCCCCTGCACTTCTATGTTCTTGACGATCTCTAAACTATAGCCTGCGTTTATTACTTCAGAAACTTCACCGGCTTTGAGTTTGAACAAAACTGCGGTGGTTTGGGCGGCTATATCACGATTTGCTTTGTCTATCGGGAACCCGAATTCCCCGCCTGCGTCTTTCGTAGAAACATCATCTGAATATTTCTTTGCTGTCGTTGCAAAGTCAGCGCCAGAAGATAATTCTGCTCTGGCTGCCGCAGCCCGCGCAGATGTAGCAGGATCGAGTACCGGTAATAACTTTTGCGCTAAAATCTGTTGCTTGAGGCTACGCTTGAAGTCATTGAGCGACCAGCCCCAATATTCCTTGAGAACGTCTTCGAATACTTTATCGCTTCCTCCGAGCCTGTTTTGAGTACGAACAATTTGAATCTCGGTGTTTACTTCTTTATCAGATACTGAGACTTTGTTATCTTTTGCCAGTTGTTTGATATATGCATCGTTAATAACTTTATCGAGAGCTCGTTTTTTGAATTCAGCCAGTTGTTGTTTACCTGATTCTGACTTAAAATCTAACTTCTGTTGATTCTGGTAATAGTGAATGTAGTGTTTAAGCTCAAAAAGATAGTTCTCGTACGCTACATAGTTACCGTTGGCTTTAGCTATCGGGAATGGCAAGACTTGCGTAACACCATAGAGAAATGCGGAGTGAGATTTTAGCTTGTAAAGCGAAAACGTCGTAAAGCTAAAAAAGAATACAATTGCAGCGATAAACAAGCTCGTCGTAATGAGCACAATTTTATGCTTGGAATGCTGAAGTGGATATATATACTTACGAGCACTAGAGAGGACTTCTTCTCGATGCTCGGCAACTGTCTCATTCGTAATTCGTGGCAACCCATCTTGTGCAGCGTCCTGTGACTCCTGGCGAGCTTTTTTTGATACTAAGTTTTTTATTTTTTGCTTCATATTACTCTTCTTCCTTTTCTATGGGTTTCTCTAGGACGTCTACCCCTTCTTCACGCAAAATATGTAGAAGTTTCTTTTGTATCCTAGCAGGATGATGAATCTCGTGAATAACTAGGTCACCAACATATGTCTGCATCATTATTGTACCGTATCCGAGTAAAGTTTGCTGAAGCCCTGCAATCTGATAGTTCACCATCTGGATCTGCCCTAACCCAAGATCAATAACGCTGCGATGAAATAAGCCTTTTTGAGTAATTTGAATAAGTCGCTGATCGGTAACAATGAATAAGCTATAGTACCAGCCAATCCATGAAGGAAAAAGGATGAGCATGCCAAATAGAATACTCGCCAGCAAACTTAAGCCAAAGAAACCCATGCTCGGAACGTTATTCGGACGTGCATATACAAGTACTAAGGTATAAACGGGACCTATCAGCCAGGCAGCAAGTCCAACAATCAGCCCTTTACGCATGACAATGGGATGCTTTCGGAAGACAAAGATAACATTCTCATCATCAAATTGGTCTTCAAAATATTTTTTGGTCGATTTTGGCATACCACTAGCGTAATGCTTTTAGACGCCCACGTCTAGAGGTGGGCTATTTAAATATGGCGTTATTCTCTTATTAGTAGCTTTTTGTAGCTACCCCTATTAGAATAGTCCCATGGCCCGGTAGCTCAGCTGGATAGAGCGCCGCCGTCCTAAGGCGGGCGTCGGGGGTTCGA
>CAZBRN010000068.1:0-5274 GCA_964494545.1 uncultured Candidatus Saccharibacteria bacterium
CTAGCGTCTTTTTTTGTCGGATACTAGGAGACTTCATTGATCTATTATATCATTGTGCTTGTACACGGATTAGATAAGAGTCCATCCTACTCTCCTTTGTTATCTATCATACTTATTCAAACTCCCAATCTGACTTACTGATACAAAACCATTTATTAGTCCACCAGATGTGAAAGATATAACTATTAGCTTCCTTCCAGTAAAAGAGGGGTTTGTGTAGAAAGTAAATACTCACAGCCATCCACTGAGCTTCCCAGGTCATTCCCTCATACCACTTAGACTTAGTTAGGCGACACCACTTCTGGATTAGTCTGGCCTGTTTACTGTTTATCGTTATCATACTTATTATTCCTCAAGTATTGATTTAATTTTTTCTTTAATAGACACTATCTCGTTATATCTTTTTGCAAAATCATCGCTACCCGATATTCTTGTATCTCCAATGTACCATTCATAGCTCTGCCTTATAGCCTTTTCTGGTATTAAGCCGACTATCATAATCAACATATCTCGATATATCTCTCTTGTAATTCTTTCAATAGGTTCTTTCTTTTTCATATATCTCCGTATTAGTTATTTAAGTAAGTCAGACAAAACGCTAGATAATAATCCATGTTTATTGGTTAAATAGGTTATCTGTTCTTCTACCTTGCTCCTCCACTTCTTTTCAGTACGTTGTTGGGCTAGGGTGATTTCAGCTCTTATAAAATCCTCAATATTTTGTTTAGTATCTGATCGGTACATTTCAAGATTGTCTGCAAATTTGTTAAACCTTTTAACCCAGTCTGCTTGTGGGGTCATAACTTATCTCCCCAAATAATGAGAATAAATGACATGCTCAAAATAAATAGCAAAATACTTCCACCAAAACTATGGTCTCTCCACTCTTCCCCCTCTTTCTCTATCTCCTGCCTCATGTAGACAGCAAAGAAAGAAAGTGCAACCGTAACTAGGGCTGTAAATCCCATTCTAGTTAAATCGCTCATAGTTTCTCCCTTAAATGATGTAATGCCGTTATACCGTCAATCACTCCATCTACCTCGTAGCAAGACTTCTGTAGTTTGTCTATCTCTCTCTTTATCTTTACCTTTGAGACATGATTTTGGCTAACAAACTCCCTTATCTTTCTTTCAATCCTACTAATGGAAAAGTCTCCAGCCAAGTCTTTGGCTAATTGTTCAATTGCATACTGGCTTCCACCCTCATCTTCTTTAGGGGACTCCTCCTTGAGTTGGGGTTTGGTATAATCATTCTTACTTACGCTTGTGACGGCAAATGAGGCATCTTCGGGTGCTTCGTTTGTTTTAGGACACTTATCACAACAAGTTGGTGGGTATACTCTGTCTGGGTCGCAACTGCAAAATCCCTTGGCACATCCACAACTTAGTAAGTCTTTTTTATACTCTGTCCTAGTAATGGTTACTATTCCGTCTTTAACGTTTCCATATACTCTAGCGATACCTTCGTTTGTAACATCTTCTCCCAACAGACACTCTCCCCTAGACTCCTCCTGTTGTGGGGGGATATAACATTGTTTACAAGACAAACCACCTTTTATATGAAAACTACCAAATCCTACACACTCTCCCTTACTAGCTTCTAGTTTTTTCTCTAGTTTTTTAGACCACTTTACCCATTCTTGTATTGGTTCTTCCTTGTCTGATAGGTAGTCAATGAGTTCGTTTATCTTCTCAGTATTCTTAAAGGCCATGTTGTCTGACCATCCAGTTGGTTGTTCTAGCTTCTTTGGTAGTTTCATTTTAGTCTCTCCTCTATCTCTGAACGTAAGTATGTGGGGGTCATAACATCATCTCCTGAGTACCTTGTATACGCTTCTTGGCGATGTCAAAGTAGGTGGGGTCTAGTTCTATGCCTATGAAGTTCCGCTTGAGAAGTTTGCAGGCCACACCAGTAGTTCCAGAACCCATAAAGGGGTCAAGGATTGTGTCCCCCTCTTTGGTGTATTTATAAATTTTATAGTGTTCAAAATACGGACCCCAGACTCTATCTCCACTGTAACCAGTTGTAACTCTTATTGTTCTTGTGTGTCCACATAGCCAACACCATAGTCGTTTAATCATAGTTCTTCTAGTCCTAGAGATTTTCTAACTCTATAAAGTGCGTTGTTTACTGCTAGTTGCGTAGTTGTTTCTGGTTCGTCTATGTTCTCTTCAAGCAACTCTCTCTTTATTTTTACCTTTGAGACAAAATTGGCTTTGATGTAGTCTTTGACACTTTCTCCGAACTTTCCATCGGCTAGTGGTAAAAAGTTATTATTGAAGTGTTCCCACTCATCTTCTTTAGTGGACTTCTCCTTGAGTTGGGGGTTAGGATAACACCGTGGACAGTCGTCATTAAGATACGGACATTTAGACTCTCCCCTAGACTCCTCCTGTTGTGGGGGGTTGTTAAAGAAACAATGGTTATGACCATTTACACATTCTTTTGTGTGATACTTGGGATAATCAATCCCACAGTTTAGACACCCTCCCTTACTAGCTTCCTCATAATTGGGTTTATCTTTTAAGAGTATTTTCTTTAACCAGGTTTTATCAGTCTCTTCCTTGTCTGATAGGTAGTCTATGATTTCGTTTATCTTTCTCAAAACAACAACATCTTGACCAGCGTTTTCTATTACGAGTAGCTTCCTAATCATTCGGACCTCCCATAATCCTCGTTTCCGTCAAGTAATGCTATTAAACTAAGCCATGCTTCCTCTGTCATCATCACGATAAGTTGTCCATTTACATTCCTAACCCCAGGATTCAACTTTAGTAAGTATGTTTTTGCTTTCTCTGCTCTAGTCATATATCCCTCCTCTCTATCTCTGAACGTAAGTATGTGGTCATAGGTTAATCCCCCTTGCAATTAAGAATTTGTTTTAATGTATGTTCAACCTTAATTAAATCTTTTGCGTACTCGATTGTTTTATCAATGTCTTTATAAGCCCCTGGAATTTCATCAACCAGAACGTCTGATTTTCTATATTCAATTCCCTCCATAGCCTTAGATAAATCTCCCATGTTGAAAGTTTCACGAGCCTTTCGTCTTGACATTCTTCTACCTGCCCCGTGAGGAGCTGAACAGAACGACTCTACATTTCCCTTACCTGAAACAATATAGCTTCTAGTACCCATTGAACCTGGAATCATCGCTTTTCTGCCTTCGTCTGCCTGAATAGCCCCCTTTCTGGTAATCCATACATTCTCTCCCATGTGATTTTCCATCTCGGTGAAGTTGTGATGACAGTTTATTCTTTCGACTTCAAACAATGATTGATGACCGTCCTCGCCAAAAACTTGAAAACTAATATCTTTTAGAACTCTATCCATCATTTCCTCTCTATTAAGGAGGGCGAATTTCTGAGACCATCTCAAGTCAGTTAAGTAGTTGCTGAACTCGTCAGAGGTAGTGGGTAGATAGGCTAAGTCTCTATCTGGCAATTCAATAAGCATATCCTTACACATCTCTTGGGCAATTTTTATGTAAGTCATGCCAACCTTATTACCAACCCCCCTTGACCCTGAGTGTAGAGTGACCCAGACAGTTTCGTTTTCATCTAGGCAGATTTCTATAAAGTGATTACCTCCACCTAAAGTCCCTAGTTGCTCTTTCCAATTACCAACAACCTTATCAGTATGGGGAGTAGCTTCAAGTTCATCTATTCTTTTCTGTGCTGATTCAGTAATCTTCTGATTAAACCTTCCAGCACTCATAGGGACACTTCTTTCGATAGAGCTTCTTAGTTTTGCTAAATCTCCTAACTGTTCTTTCTTTAAGTTGGTCATAACTGAAATCATTCCACACCCAATATCAACCCCAACCGCTGCGGGGATGATAGCTCCTATAGTTGGTAAAACTGTTCCTACTGTTGAACCCATTCCAAAGTGAGCGTCGGGCATAACGGCAACATGTTTGAAAATGAAAGGCATTGAGGCGGTATTTTTAATCTGTTCTTGAGCCTCTACTTCTATTTCTTCCCAAGGTATAAATGTTTTTATTTTATTATTCATGTTTTCTCCGATAGTAAATAAACAGACAACTGGAGGCAAGGTAGGCGTGTGGTGACGCCTCGTTTTATTTCTTGCCCTACCTACTTACCATACTCATCTGGTAGGTCTTGCCCGCACCGTATCGCTACACCGAGCAAGTTCCCTCTCCTCCATGTGTCTATTTACTTGTTAATAATCTATCTATCTCACTTCGTAAGTATCTGCGGTCTCCTAAATTAGTCATATTTTATTTCCAGAATTGATACCATTTCTTTTTAGGTTTTGATTTATCTTCTTTTCCCCACTTATCTGCCAACTCTTTTTCCTGTTGTTTATATTTTTCCATTTCGTCATCAATTTCTTTCTGAGTTCTAAGATATAAAGCATTGTAAAAGACAGATATAAATCTTTCTACCTTGTCTGGAGTGACTACCGACAACTGACCGTTCTCATGGTAATAAATTTTAACTAGTTTCTTCATAGTGTGACCTTTGTTGTTTTTAGTAATCCCTTTTTAATTAACTGTTGAATATGGTGCTTGGCTTGTTGTGGGTGCTTCAACCCCACCTTGTCTGCTATATCCCTAAAGGTCATATTTGCTAGGTAATTATGTTTTTTATTACACTCACTCGCTAACTCTAAAATCTTTACCTGTGCTGGGTGTATGGCGTATAGAGACTTTTCTGGGGTTTCTGCTCCGTATACTGGAATAATCCTATGGACAAACAACTCGTCTATTTTTGCAAACAGTTCGTTCCAGTCTTTTGGTTGCCAGTCTAATGGGACATATTCCTTGCTCATGCTGTTCCTCCAAGTAGTTTATTAATTTCAGACCTCAAATACCTTCGGTCTCCACGGGAGTTGATACGGACGCAGGCTAGATCTCCTTTATTAGACCATCTTTTAACTGTCAATTGTGAGACTCTTAGTAGATCAGCTACTTCGCGGATTGTCATATAGGTAGGATCAGGTACTTGAATACGAGGCTTGGTGTTGCCTTTGTTATTTAGTCTGTGCATCATTGACCAGTATGGATCATGTACTACTTCAGGCTTGTGTCTCTTCTCATCTGCCTTACTAGCAAATCCAGTAGTTATTGGAGTAGGCGGAACTCTATGATGATGGCTGATTTGATCGTAGTCTTCATAATTATTAGGATTTCCTAATGTTCTTGATAAAGGTGGTGTCCTATCTTTTATCATATGATCTATTTAACCATATTTAACTGTATTAGTCAAGGGATAAAAGAGGCTCCTGTCCTGGTGATATGTCTTTTATGAGT
>CAZBRN010000069.1:0-5031 GCA_964494545.1 uncultured Candidatus Saccharibacteria bacterium
AAACAAGGGGTAATTTTATATGGCACTAACCAAAGATAAAAAACAAGGTGTTGTCGACGAAGTAACAAGCTTGCTTGGAAGTTCGAAGATGACCGTTGTTGCAGCCTACCAAGGAACCACTGTAAAAGCATTACAGCAACTTCGCCGTGATGCAAAAGCAGACGGTACCGTGGTTAAGGTCGCAAAAAACCGACTCGTTATCAAAGCAGTGCAGAGTAACGAAACCCTCAAAGACGCTGATGTCAGCGCTCTCAAAGGTCAGTTAATCTACGCTTTCAACGATACCGATGAAGTCGCTCCCGCTAAAGCACTTGCAGTCTTTGCAAAGACGAACCCTAGCATCCAATTCGTTGGTGCTATCAGCTCTGATGGAACATTCATGAGCGCAGCAGACGTCACCGCACTCGCAAGCTTGCCAAGCAAGAATCAATTAATCGCTAGCGTTATCAATACCCTCAACTCACCAGTCAATGGTGTCATGAGTGGTCTTGGCGGTAACCTACATGGTCTCCTTCAAGCAATTGAGCTTAAGGCAGCAAACTAATCCCGAAAGGACAAATCACATGGCAGATCTAAAGAAATTTGCAGAACAGCTCGTTGGGCTAACTGTACTAGAAGTAAACGAACTCGCTGGAATTCTCAAAGATGAATACGGCATTGAACCAGCTGCAGCAGCAGTTGCAGTCGCAGGACCAGCAGCAGACGCTGCTCCAGCAGCAGACGAAAAGAGCGAATACGATGTCGTTCTTAAGGACGCTGGTGCACAAAAAGTTGCAGCTATCAAAGCTGTAAAAGAAATCACCGGCCTCGGTCTTGGTGAAGCAAAAGCAATCGTAGACGGTGCTCCAAAAACTGTCCTCGAAAAAGCTAAAAAAGAAGACGCAGAAGCAGCTAAGAAAACTCTCGAAGCCGCTGGCGCAACCGTAGAACTCGTCTAATTCAGACAACCCTCTACAAAAAAAGAGACTTGGAAACAGGTCTCTTTTTGATATATCTAACAATCTTTTTGCCCAGGATTATTTTACGAGACCCTTTAAGATCATTGACGCGTGGTATATCTGAAGCAGTAGAGCACGATCCAGCTTTTGTTGCAATGACAGAAGGCAACGGCGTCGTACCTATGAGCTGGGGCAATCTTGGCTCCCAATTAATGGAGCTAGGTATCGTGGAGCCTAGTGTAGAAGCCGTGTGCGATTTCCTCTCCATCGAACCAGAAGACCTTAGAGACCCATACATCGTTATTGAACATCATGGTCATGTCTCGACATTTAGACAAAGGCTCTCAAATAAGTATGAGGAACAATTTAGAAGTGAGCACGGGCCATCTGCTCAGCGCGACGCCGATCACTTTCTTGCACTACGAGAAAGCTGGCGAGTAGAGCATAGCAATGATAGAGCAGATGGCCTTGTTGAGGCCCTGAGAAAAGAAGCCAACGCTATTGATGGCCTAACCGATCAGGACGAGTATGCTGCACGAAGTAGCGCCCTTAACCTGCGAGTACTCGAGCATCGCGCGCTTAAAAGTGGTTATGTGCTCTCGGCTGCTGATCTTGTCCGAGCCGCACTATCATATGACAGTCCTCAATATTTTAGCCAAGAAGATATCGTCAAAGCATTGAGCTCAACTTTAGACAATATTATCTATGATAACCTCTTAGATGCAAATGCGCTTCTTGAAAAGGTCATTATAGGTGGTATTGAGGTAGGTTATTTTCTAAATTCATTACAGTACACATTCAGCGATAGAATGCGAGAAGGTGCAGACGCACAATGGAAGCCCATAGGAGCCTTACTTATGCCCGGAACGATCTACGAACACCCACTCCTCGCCGGCAACGAAAAATAAATCATACGGAATTGAACTTTTTTTGCGTGACCAATATGATTTTTCAATTCAACGGTTTATTATGGATGTATGAGCGAAGATCAATTCACAAAACTATTCAAATACATCGAAAGCTTTTGGAAAGAAGTCAACGAGCAATTCGAGAAGAATCAGAAAGATCATCTAGATATTCGTGGAGCGATCACCGAACTTGGCGGTCAGATCAAAGATTATCACCAGGAATTACTAATGCTTGGTCATAAAGTAGATCGCATGGAACGTTGGATAAACCAAATCGCCCAAGAAACTGGCGTTAGACTCGATTACTCTTAGCCTGAGTTATCCGACGACTATGTAGCCAAGCCAACCAAACAACTTAGGGCATTTACAAAGCTACAATGTTTGTCCACAGAAAATTTGCCGTTGATTTTTCTACTGTAAAAAGTACATGTTGTAATCTGTTACTATTTACTTTACACCAACTAATAACAGCGTGTAGTAGATAGTATGAGGTACACGGTTAAAGATTTACGAGCAGACTTTCCAGACGATGATGCCTGTTTGCAATTTATCTTTGACAGTCGTTTCGGCAACCTAAAGACCTGTCCTAGCTGCGGAACCGTCGGGACAAAGTTCTACCGTGTCAAAAACCGGCCTGCCTTTAAGTGCAGGGAATGTAAGGTACATATTTACCCACTGGTCGGCACCATATTCGAGAAGTCCACCACACCACTGACGGACTGGGCGCATGACATATATTTGTTTTCTGTTTCCAAAAATGACATGTCAGCTAAAAAGCTAGAAAGACAAATACGAGTCAGCTACAAAACGTCTCACAGAATGGCGAAGCAAATCCGCCTTTTAATGAGGGAGGGTGGGTCACTTGGTGACTTGGGCACACCTATCGAAATGGATGAAGCATACATTGGCGGTAAGCGCAGTCAGAATAGTAAACGAGATGTCAAAACGCCGGTGCTTGCTGTCGTAGAAGTTGGTGGACACGTCAGGACGCAAGTTGTTGATCGGGCTAATTCCCAAACCGCCTTACCGTTCTTAATCGCCAACGTACAGGCAGGTACAAAGTTACATACTGATGAGAGTAAGATCTATAAACACTTACAAGTACAGAAACTTTACGACCACGGCACTGTAAGGCACATTGCTAAAGAGTTTGTTAAAAACGGAGTAACGACTAATCACATTGAGGGATTCTTCGGACAACTCAAGAGGTCTTTGGACGGGACTTACCACTCAGTTTCGCCTTACTATTTGCATTCGTACGTTTCAGAATTTGCCTTTCGTTATAATCATCGCCACAAAAAGATTTTTCAGCTCCTTTTGGCAAGGGCTGCGCAGCAAGTTTGATTAGATCTAAGAATTTCTTATTTCCCATATAATTATTATACCTTAATTAGTCTTCGTAGATATTTACCCCATATGCATATGGGGTAAATTCGATAACAACACCCCTATTAATTCTTATTTTTTACTTTATCTCTCTTTATATATAAATATAATAAAGTAAAAGCACAGTTAAGTACGCCTATCTCATGAGTATAATGTAATATTTTTAGTCTATAATTGATCATAGTTAAGGAATTTAATGTCAGAGAATTTTTCAATCCAACCTAGAGAGACAAATGGTGAAGCCATTCAGCCTATAGACTGTAGACAAATAGTCACCGAAGCAATAAACGATGGTGTCGTAATTCAGAACGGCGAAGATCTTGCAGACAAGATGGGTGCTTTAATTGAGCGATATGGAATTATGCCAACTTTTTTTGAAGACATCCCATCATCATATGTTTTTATGGCATTAGCTTCTGAACTCGAGGTAGAGGAAGGCCCAGGGCTCGAACATGAACACGCTTTCAATGACGCTGTAATGAAAAAACTACTGGGTCCACATGCAGCCAATGTAGCAAAGGAAGAAACTCATGGAATAACCTCGCCAACCGAAGGTTATGAGAAGTTAAAAAACCCAGAGCTCACTGAGAGACTGAAGCAATACATTGCTAGCGATCCAGATATCGCACAATTAAAAAAACGGCTAGGACTTTCTGAAGACGAAGAGTTTGACATAAGAGTACTTAATATTTTAGGAGATACGCCTCCCCCATATGCTCTAACAAATTTAGATGATCAGTTTAAACCGGAAGAGCTTAGAGAAAAAATTTATGAACGAAATATTCTTGAAGCGCATATCCAAAGACTAAGGGGTAATAATAAAACGCTACAGACTCTTACAGGAATAAGTTCCATTCCGTGGGCCTGGGCGAATATTGACACTGAAGACCTTGAATCAAGCTTTGGATTACTACCAGCGCCCATAGCAGAAGGGATTATAACCGCGGTTGTAAAAGATCACGAACGCGCTATTCTGTTGCATGAATTAACACATACAAAAAGGTCACTATTTCTGCCAGGTGCGAGTGTAATTTTTGGGTTAGGACTAGAAGAACTACGGGCAGAACATATGTCTGGCAACCGAAATGGTTATCTTGATTTAAAAGCTGTAGATATTATGATGAGAGCATACACCGGTCAATCTGTAACAGATTTATTCGAGCCAGATGGACATCCTTTCGACAAAGATAGATTCGCAAAGGATGTTGCACGGACATTTGGGCTTTCCGGATTAGCAAGACTTTACACAATGGTTCCATTAAGTTATCTGGAGCTAAAGGGCGATACTCCAGAATCAATCTATCAGGTTTTAAACAACCGTTTTAGTAGTATTAGTTATGTAGCCCATTTCTTCAAAGCAAAAGCCCTAGAAGAACAAGGTCCGGAGGTGGTAAATAATCTGCTGCATCAATGGGTGGATACCGAAATGCAAACATTGCCCGACTGCATCACAGACCCACTTGATGGGTTTTATATGCGACTGCCACTCAGTATGTTTGAAGATGTCTATTCTTATATGGAAAAACAATATCCCGATAAAGTAGGAACATATGATTGGAAAAGCGAAATTGAAAAGCGAAAATCGGAATAATTAATAATTTGGCATCGTTACTTGGTGCACATCTTAACCAGGTAGTCGAAAAAAATATTGTGCTTAGTTGACTAAAAGTCCACTCTAGCACTTACGTGTCTTGGCTACACACTCGTCAGTTATCCACAGGAAAATGGTTGAAACTTTGACACAGCGTGCTATGACGTGCTACGTTTAGGCTAAGTGTTGAGAGCACTGTGGACAAAAA
>CAZBRN010000070.1:0-4932 GCA_964494545.1 uncultured Candidatus Saccharibacteria bacterium
TAACGCCCCAGATAAATCGCAAAACTACTAGCCAAGAATATTGCGATAGTTGCTCCTCGAGCCAATTGTTGAGAGTATCGTTTCATGAGTTGCTTCTCGAACATATGCACGCTTGCAAACCCAGCTATTAACCCTGTTAGGGTGACTAAAAATATCAAGATTATATCAAGCATGATTGAGACGGATTTTGTATCAAGAAGATGGATGTAGTCTGTAATTATATAGAAGCTATTAGGCAAAAAGCTCAACCAGACGAAAATCAGCGCAATAGAACCCGGATGAGACATCCGATGTTTTTTAAGCCAAATTACCAAATAGGACATTATGAAAAGCGGTATAAATGCCAAAATTAAATTCCAGGAAAGATACCAGTAATCGATACTCCAATTTACGAATAACCTCAATACAAATAAGATCAAACTCCCGATGGTAAGTGAGTTGAGCGCTCGTCGAACATACGCATTCATTACTATAGTATACGTCATCTCATGCAGGACCGCCCGGCTGAGCTAGCGTATACTATATTCATACATGAAAATTCTGACGACAATAATCGATTTTTTTAAAATTCCAATTAAACGATTTGTAGTAGAGATTGCCATCGTACTCAATAAAATATCGGGTGGTAGAATCTCCCCTACCAGTATCACTCTGCTCGGATTTAGCCTACATATTTTGATTGCTTGGCTCATCGCGATTCAGCAAAATATCTGGGCTGGAATTTTGCTTATTGTCTTTGGGCTTTTTGACGCTCTTGATGGAGCGCTGGCTCGACTTCAAAAAACCGATGGGCCAAAAGGCATGCTCCTCGATTCTATCACCGACAGAATGAAAGAAGTTTTCTTATATATGGGCGCTGCCTATGCAATTTCGAACACCCATTCATCTCGTTTTGTAGTCTGGGTAGTGGCAGCATGTGGCGCATCACTGCTCGTAAGCTATGTAAATGCTTGGGGAGAAGTTGTTATTGGTTCAAGTAAATCAACCGATCACACAACAAATAAATCATTCCGAAGCGGTATGATGACGTTTGAAATTCGAATGACAGTAATGGTACTCGGGCTACTCGCTAATCAGCTGCTTTACGTCGTGATGTTTCTTGCGATCGCCAGCACCATAACAGCCCTTGGGCGCATGCGTTCAGTCATGCAAAAACTATGATAAAAATAGACCTCCACACCCATTCAACCGGATCGGCAGATGGAGGCATTTCTGCTAGCGAGTACCGGCAAATGCTTCACAGCGGAATTCTCGATTATGTTGCAATAACCGATCACGACACCATCGAAACAGCCAAGATAATTCACAAAGAACTCGGGGAACGTATTATCATCGGCCAAGAAGTCACAACGCTAGCGGGAGAAATAATCGGACTGTATCTAACAAAGCAGATACCGAAAGGACTTTCGCTCAAAGCCGCAGTCGAGGCGATCAAAGATCAAAAAGGCCTCGTATATGTTCCTCACCCGTTCGAAACTGTTCGAAGTGGGCTCACAAAACAGTCTTTGGACTCAATTGTTGAGTTTATAGATATTGTAGAAGTTCATAATGGCCGTGCAGTTTTTCAGAACAAAGGTCCGGAAGCAGTCACCTGGGCACGCTTGAACAATAAAGTAATGGCATCAAGCAGCGATGCGCACGGGCCTAAGGGGCTCGGCACAGCGTATACGACCGTCGATACCCTCCCAAAGAGACAATTACTGACTACGTTGCTCCAAAAAGCACACAGGGTAACCGGAAAAGCACCTCTTCTCAGTTTGTTGTATCCGAAATATCATCGATTACGTGGTAAACTTAAGCGTAAATGAACCAATTTATTTTCGTCATACTCTTCTTCTTACCAGCAGGCATCGCCAATGCTATACCGCCATTAGTAAAAAGACTGCCTCTCCTTCGCCATTGGAAGACACCCATTGATTTCGGGACTACCTTTCGAGGTAAACGAATGCTCGGACCCAATAAAACCTGGCGTGGATTATTACTTGGATCGATTTGTGGTGGTCTTATTGCCATAATTTTGTATCCTCTTTTGGTAACAAAAAGCTCATCGCTGACTACAACCAACCTGGAAGCCTACTTCTTAATTGGATTTTTACTCGGTGCCGGAGCACTTCTAGGTGACGCGGTTGAGAGCTTTTTTAAACGCCAGATAGGTAAACCATCGGGTTCAAGTTGGTTATTCTTTGATCAACTAGACTACATAGCTGGGGCAATTCTGTTTAGCTTACCGTTTGTGCATTTCTCTCTCGCTCAATACACCGTAATGATCATTTCATATTTCTGCATGCACATAGTCATCAGTTACCTCGGCTATAAAATTGGTGTCAAAGACCAGCCAATATAGTTCTTAGGCTAATTCTTTTTTAAGCTTTTCAACCAATTCAACAGGGGTAGGATTTAAACCATTCAAAATTCCGAGATAGAGCGTTACAAAATCTCCAAGAATGACCGTCCACAAAAGTTGTTCTATCAGGGTATCGCCTTCTGCTTGCACGACGTGCGGTGCCGGTCGCATCCCCGAAAGTAAACGTTCGCTGATTTCAAATCGTTTTTTTACTTGAGGATGGTCTAAGTTGGTCCGTAGGTCTACGACTGCATATGGCTTATGTGTCGGATGCGAGCTCCAGCCGATAAATTCATTGTGATTAAACTCAGGGAGCGTTCCCTGCCATGCTACATTTTTAGCGTTTTCATTACAGCTAATCTTCCATTTGTAGGCAGCCGGGGCAAGCAGTGGACCTGCGTAAATCACGACACTTTTACCCATTAACTCTAGAGCAAGTTTTTTAGCTGGATTCTTAGCCGTAGGCACGGTCGGAAGTAATGATGTAATCGATTTTTCAAGTGCTGGGACTATCGCAGCTAAATCCTTCTCGGCATTTTTGTCGACGAATAAACCAGTCTTTGCCATCAATTGTACGACCGCTTTGAGATTATAAAATACGGCAAAACGAGGTTGCTCTGCCTTTGGCAGCTGGATAAACGTATAGCCTTTTTGCTCTGCTATCTCCTGTAACTTACCTCCTCCAGCAATAACCACAATAACTGCCTTCTTTTTCTCGGCTTGAGCCAGCGCAGAAAGTGTCTCCTCGGTATTGCCTGAGTAACTTGACGCAATGAAAAGAGTCTTCTGCGACACATAGTCTGGAATATCATATTGTCTACTTACTTCAAACGGTACTGTGTAGCCTGGCCATGAAACACTTAACAGAGCAGCGAGTGCTGATCCGCCCATCCCTGCATAGACAATAGTTTCGAATTGATTTTTCTGTGCTTTCCAATTTGCAATTGTAAAATCTTTGAGGAGCTGCTCGGGTTGCTTACTGGCAATGCCAAGTGCGTCTTGTACGTCTTTTTCGTGAATATATTTTAAGTCGTCGAGCATATCTATCTCCTCCAGTTATGTACTGGTAGTATACGATATATACGTCAAATAATACTTATGCTAAACTAGTATCAAACGTTAATACATTAATGGGGGTGGGACATGTTCGATGCGAACGATCAAAATCAACAAGCACAAAATACTTCAGTAATGCCGGAGCCCGCAAACGATGCGGTACAACCTCCTGCAGTAGATGCAACAGCGCCAGTAGTTACTGCCGATCCTGTTTCTACTAGTACAAATGGTGCACCAACCGTAGCAGAACCTATCCAATTTTCGTCACCCGAGCCAGCAGTAGAAGCTGTTTCTGAACCAACTCCTTCGTTTGAAAGCACTCCTCAGACAGTTGTCGCAGAACCATCACCAGAACCAGTTATCGTCGATACACCAGCTGCATCTGCCCCTGCAACTGATGATCTTATGAGTATCAAAAAAGATGCTCTCCAACATCTCTCCCCTCTCTTGAGTCACCTCGACCAAACTCCTGAAGAGAAATTCCGCACCACCATGATGCTAATCCAAGCTTCAGATGATCAAAGTTTAGTGCTGACCGCATACGCAGCAGCAAAAGATATCGAAGACGAAAAAGTTCGCGCTCCAGCATTGCTCGATATCGTCAACGAGATCAACTACTTCACGCAACAAAAATCTGCTGTGACTGTTTAATTAACCGATTTTTCCCCTAAAGGTCTACGTCTGGACCAGTTCGAGTCAAATTTGGATCAACGGTAGGAGTTGATGTAGCCGCAGGCGCTGTTGTAGATGCGCTAGGAGTTGTTGACGTGGTTGGAGTCGTGCTTGGCGTGTCTGATGATGTGCTCGGTGTGTCGATGTTTGGTGTTTCGGTTGGTTCTGATACTACCGGCGTTGGTTTAGTCATATCGGTACCGGCAATCTTTCGGTACACCCAACGACCACCAAAGAACAAAGAAATAAGCACCAACGTACTGATAACTAACGATACTATACCAACTAACCATGCCATCCCCATCCGTTCACGATGCTCAGATGCAGCATACGCTTGAACTTCTGGTGGCATATACGAATTTGTAATTGGTGTTTTTCGCTTAAATAATTTCATAGTCTTCTCCCGTCAACATAACTCTATAACCTTATCATAGTACATATTAGACTAATTCGCAACTACGGTATTCATGTTATGTTCTTAAGCGTCATACGCAAAAACAAAAACCCGGATAACTCCGGGTTTTATGTTTAAGTAAGAACCAATTTCTACATGCCCATCATGCCACCGCCCATGCCGCCGCCGGCATCGACAGGTGTTGCCTCGGGTACATCTACCACTAGTGCACCCATGGTCATGCTGGTTCCAGCAATAGACACTGCGTTCTGAATCGCTTCTTTGGTGACGCGTGCTGGATCGACTACACCTGCTGACTTAAGATCTACAAGTTTTGTCGGGTTATTGACGTTCACTCCCTGTCCAGCCTTAGCTTTCTTGACTTGCGGTAACCACTCGTCGGGATTTACGCCTGCATTCGTAAGCAGGATTCTGAACGGTTGTTCAAGTGCGTTCTGAAGTAAGG
>CAZBRN010000071.1:0-4851 GCA_964494545.1 uncultured Candidatus Saccharibacteria bacterium
CCTCAGGGGCGAAGGCGGCATGCCCGCACCACGGGGCCACGTCGACCAGTTGGGCCGCGAGCTCGTCGGCCAAGGGCTGCACCATGCGCGGGCTGTCTGCCCCGTGGGTCAGGGCCGCGGTGTTGGACTCGGTGAACGGCGCCCACACGTAGCCGCGTGCTGGCTCACCCATCACGCCCTCGCCTTCTCGGCCAGGTCGATCATCCCGCCCACCACGTCAGCGATCAGCGGGTGATAGTCCGGCGACTCGACCGACCAGGCGGACAGGTAGAAGCGCATGGTCTCGACCCACGGGGCGTGCTCCTCGTCAGCCTCGGGCTCGGGGCCGGCGAGGGACGGGTGACACAGGATCTGGCCGTAGACGTGGACCGATGGCTCGAGCACCTCGACGGGCACCATGCGACCGCTCATGCTGCGGCCTCCCCGCCCTCGAGGTGGGCACGCTCCAGCAGGTCGGCGGTCTCCTCGCCCAGCCGGCGCACCTCGGCCGCGAGCTCGGGCCACTCGTCCAACGTGAACCACGGGGCAGCCTGCTCGCCGAACCCGATAACCCGGCGGCGCAGGGCGTCAGCGCATGCGGCCGAGGTCGGGCCATGCCCGGTGGTGTCGACGTCGCGCACGGCCTGGGTGATCAGGCGACGGACCACCGTGACGGCGGCCTCCTCGATGGTCATGGCCACCTCAGATCACCTCCCTGTCAGGGATGGGGCCAGCACCGAGGAGCACCCGACCGCACGGTGGCAGGGGTCGCGGGCGGTCGAGGGTGGCGCCGGCGGGGATCCGAGCGCCTAACTGGACGCCGGAGGGGTCGCGCGCATCGTTTCCGCAGGGCCAGGGCCTCGAGGCGGGGCGAGCGTGGTGCGTGCTCCTGGGGGTCGTCATGCTGCTTCTCCTCCCTGCCCCGGGAACGGTTCCCCCTTGGGGGGGGAACCCGTTTCCCTGTCGGGGTCGAAGATGTTTCCCTGTGTTTCCGAGGGCGTTTCCGGCCCGGGATCCTGGGGTTTCTGGTAGTCGTTTCCCGTCGCGTTTCCCGGCTGCTCGCCGACGCTGTTTCCCGGTGTGTTTCCCGCCTTGCGGTACTTGACGGCGGCGGAGACAAGCTCGGTGCGCTGGCCTCGTTCGGCCGTCTTGAGGGCGGCGGCGGCATGGCGAACGGTGCAGTCGACCGGGACGTTGAGCTGGTCGAGGGTGAGGGCGAGTGCGGCGGTGCCGTCGGGCCATGCGGATCGGACCTGGACGTAGGTGAGGGGTTCCTCGGTGATGCGGAAGTGGACCTTCTCGGGGGCCCAGCGGATGCGGGTGGCGTGGCGCTTGAGGGCGATGCCCTCCTGGGTGCGGCTGAGCTCCCAGACGAGGTCGACGTCGTCGCCTTTGGCGCTGCTGCCCCGTTGGCCTGCCTCCGCCTTCTTGCCGGCGTGGTCGAGGCGGGCGTAGGTGACTCCGCGGCGCTTCAGGGCGATGCCGGTGTTGCTGTAGAAGGCCTGGAAGGTGTCGGCGTCGTTCTCGGGTCCCTCGACTGCCCTGCTGGTGGTGTCGAGGATCACGGCGATGTGTCGGTCTGGGTGTTCGGCCTCGACCTCGTCTACCACGCTGAGGAGCTCGGTGGCGCCCTTGGCAGTGTCGAGGCCGGCCATGGAGGGCAGGAGCCAGTAGCGCAGCAGGGCGAGGTCGTCGTCGGGCCCTACGCCCATGTCGACGAGGCGCTCCCACAGATCGTCCTCGGTCATCTCGTAGTCGCAGTAGATGACGACCACGCCGGCCCGGATCAGCTGAAGTACGACCCAGAGCATGAAGAGGCTCTTCCCGGACTTGTGCGTAGCGAACAGGGCGTGCCCTCGGCCGCGGGCGAGGATGTCCTCGAGGAGCCAGTCGGCCTCGGTGCGGTCGCGCTGCCAGAACTCCGACCAGTCGATGAAGCGGTCGGCGTTAGTGATGGCCGGGAGGCCGAACTCGGCATCGAGTGCCGCGAGCCAGTCGATGTCGTCGGGCTGCGGGGCCTCGGGGTCGAAGTAGGTGAGGTCGGCGGTGTGGTGGCCGTCGGGTGCGTGCCCGTTGCTCGAGCTCATCGCTCCACCTCCGCTGAGGTGAGGCCGAGCGGGTCGGTGATCCTGTAGTCGGGCGGGAGTGGGAACACCCGGCAGTGAGGGGTGCGGTAGCCGTCTCGTCCGCCGGCGCCGTGGTGGTGGATCTCGCCGCAGTACGGGCACAAGACCCTCCACTGCACCTCGTCGACCGACACGACGGGAGCGGTCATGGTCGCGGCCATCAGTTCGCCTTCGCCCGGGTGGCCAGCAGGAGCGGACACCACGAATCGTGAGCGGCCTCGATGTGCCAGTGGGCGCCCTCGAGGTGGGTGGCGGTGATGTCGACCTCGCACCGGCACCCCTGGGCGGCGATGGTGACGCGGGCCACGGTCTCGATTGTCTCGGTGGCGGTCATCCTGCGTACCTCCGCCGGCCGTTGCTGCCGCGGTACGCGACCAGGGGCCGGTCGTTGCCCAGCGGCTCGAAGTCGATGGCGTCGGGGTCGAGCCCTTCGGCGATGTCGGCCAGGGCCTTCCAGTAGCCCTCGTCGTGGTGGTCGTCGGCGGGGTCGTTCTCGAGCTCGCGGCGTCCCGTAGAGTGACGGGCAGGCCCTGTCTTGGCGGCCGGGCTAGACGAGGCGCCCCCACTCGGGGCGCTTCGTCGCGTCACGACGCCTTCCTGCGGGCCTGGGCGCTCTTGAGCGCGAGGGCCTTGAAGTGGGCGGAGCGGGCGTGCTTGGCGCGCCTCGCTCGTTCAGCGGGTGGGAGGACTCCCTCGGGGTCGACCTCTCGGTCGAACCTGTCGAGGAAGGCAGCTCGGGCAGCCTTGGTGCCTTCGGTCGGGTCGGTGTGCGCCCACTTGGAGTGGGAAGCAATCGACGCCCGCAGCGAACGCTCGGCCGGGGTCATCTCGGGCATGGCAGGGTCAGACCTTTCGGAAAGACCCCCTATGACCCTGTGCGGATGCTCCCGTTTTCTCCGGTGCCCCTGGGGGGAAGATTCGGCCCTACGGCCGGGTCACTGGAAACGTTAACACCTAGTCGGCCTCGATCGACGCATGGTGGGCCAGGACGGGTCTGCCGTGCTCGATGTCGTCGAGGATCGTCAGCCGCGAGGGCCACAAGAGCTCACCGCACTTCTCACACGCTGGCCTCGGTCGGGCGATGTTCAGCGGCTCGGACTCTTCGATGAGCTCCGGCGGCGCATGGCCCTTCCCCCGGTCCTCGACCAGGAGCAGTCCGGCCTCGGACTGCACGATGACTCCCACGCGGCGAGATCCGCACCGGCCATCGCATCTGACGAAGGCGACAGCTCGATCGCTGTCGTTGCCGAGCGGCCACGACTCACCGCCGAGGCCCTCAACGAACCGACGGAGCGCCATCTCCGCCCGGCTGTCGGCCTCCTGCGCCTGGCGCAGGCCCACAGCGGCGGTCTGTTCCTGGTGACGGCGATAGGCGGGATACGCGGCCATCTCCGCCTCCCACTCGTCCATCGTGATCACTCCCGTGGCGAGCTCCGTCCGCAAGCGTGCGGCCACCTCCGCCGGCACCTTGTCCTCGTCGCCGGTCACAGCCGGTCCCCCGGGCTGAATCGCTTGTGGGCTTCTCGGGCCCGCTCGCTCGCGGCCGAGGCCGCGTAGCGGGTGAGCATCTGTCGGGAGCGCCACCCGGTCAGCGCCATGAGGTCTCCCTCGTTGCCGCCCTCATTGAGCCACTGGTGGGCGAAGGTGTGACGGAAGCGGTGGGCGTGGACTCCCTCGACGCCGGCCTGACGCCCGCGCCGCTCGAGCATGAGGCGGACGCCCTGGCTCGTGAGCGGACCGCGAATGCCGAGCCAGAGCGCGGGGTTGTCGGCCAGCCGGTGACGCTCCCGGGCGCGCATGTAGCGGTCGAGGGCAAGGGCGGACTTGGACCCGATACGAAGGTGGCGGACCCGCCGGCCCTTGCCGAGGACGGTGACCACCTGGTCCTCGAAGTTCACGTCGATGATGCGGAGATTGGCGAGCTCGGTGCGGCGCATGCCGGTGTCGTGGAGGAGGCGGAGAATGGCGAGGTCGCGGCGCTCGTCGAAGGTGGTCCCCGAGCAGGCCTTGAACAGGGCGGTCACCTCGTCGTCGGTGAGGATCGGCACGGGCTCGTCGGGGATGGCCGGCGGCTTCATGTTGCGCATGGGGCTCTCGGTGAGCTCGCCCTCGTCGGCGAGCCAGGTGAAGAACACGCGCAGGCCCTTGTAGCGGGTGGCCACGGTCGACGGCTTGTTGCCGCGCTCGAACTGACCGACGAGGAAGCTCTCGATGTGCTCGCGGGTGATGCGGTCGACCTGGCGCGGCATCCCGGCCTCGGTCAGGAACTCGTCGAACAGGCGAAGCGAGGCCTGGTAGCCCTCGACGGTGCGGGTGCTCTTGTTGGACGCGCGCAGGGATAGCGACCAGGAGCGGCCGAGGCGCTCGACGCTCCCCGGCGGGGCCTGCGGCGGCGTTTCGGTGGTCGTCGAGGGGTTGGTCACGGGTGTCTCCTGGGGCTTGGCGGCCGGATTAGTTAGGCGCTCTAGGAGCGCTGTCCTAATCCTAGCGGCCGATCCTGGAGGCTGCCGTTATGCCTTCTGACTAGGGGAAACACTGCATTTCGTGGGCGCTACAGGACTCGAACCTGTGACCCCCTCCTTGTAAGGGAGGCCCGGACAAGCGCTGTGCTCAATGGCTCGATGCCCCTAGTTCCGGTCGAGTCCGGTGAGCGAAGAGGCCTTAGTTAGGGGTTGAGATTCCTGGCCGCGCTGCAGGAGGTCGGCCGCCTGGATCAGAGCGTGGTACCGGGAGAGCGATGCCTCGA
>CAZBRN010000072.1:0-4847 GCA_964494545.1 uncultured Candidatus Saccharibacteria bacterium
TGATAACTTTGCCAACAAAGATTAAGGGATAATGCCACCATTCACGGTTTAACCCCTTATCTTCACCGTGTAGTAACTGACTTCGAATCTTGTTGGCTGCTCTGGGTGAAGCTGGGGATAGCACCAACTGCATAGCTAGTAGCTCGTGTTCTCCTAGTTTGGTCATGGCGGTGGTTATATAGGCCATGGGGTCGTGTTGCTTTAGGTTATCGTGAGCAGCTAGTCTGTACGCAAAGTGGTTGGTCTGGGCAAATTCTAGAATACGAAAATCTTGGCCATTGAGTGCAGCTGTCATGTAGTCTTTGACTTCACGAAACTGTATCTGTGGTTGGTAAGAAATGACTAGCTGCTGAAAGAGCTCAACATCGGCTGGATCAAGGGCTGCCCGAAAGCGAATACCCTCTTCTCGAGTAGCATAGACTTCAAGTGGCAAGACATGTTTACGGTTGAATAGGCGCTCCTTATGAGTAAGGCTACTCAGCAAACCATGAATGGTGTCGTATAGCTCGGTTGTTGCCAGTGGAGATTTGGTACTGACATGCGGCGGTGTTAATTCAAGAAATACTAACTTCCGGTCACGTAGTCGTCGGTAGTCGAGTATGTCGAGAATTACCCGAACGACAGGTAGAATGATAAACCAGACAAATAGTGATCCACCAATGATAATAATTGGGATATTGAGGAGATGAGCAGCTGGCGACGTCCCGATAAGGTATCGTTCGATAAAACTAGGGTGGGTAGTGGACGCAAGTGAAAACATCTAAACTCCTTGGCCCACCCATACGGTGTTATGAAGTCATCCTAACAGATTGAGAAAATAAATACTACAAAATTGACTTTGTAGCAAAACTATTCATCGGAGTACTAACGATTTAGCTACTTAGTTACAGGGACCTTGGTGGTTGTGAGAGATAACGTAAAGTAATTGCAAGTAAGCGAGAAATATGTTACTATACTAATATATGAGTAAAGTTCCTGGTGCTGAGATTGCAGGTTTAGAGCCTAGTGTTGTTACATGGCAGGACAAAGCTGTCGGTGTTGAGATAGTACCTGCAAACGAAGTTCAGCTTGCAGCTATTGGTAGACCAGAGCATCTTTCACCACCAGATTCTTACGATCTAAACATAGCCACAACTTACGGTCTAACCTGGGATATTCAAAAATGTGGGCGAGATGTATGGCAAAATTTCTTCGATGCTAACCAAGGTACTTTAGACGGCATACAATACCGCCGAGAGGAATTTATTGATGAACGTGGTAAGACTGCCTCGAGAGTAATCATTTTCGGCGAACAAACCTATGACTGGCGCTACTTGACACTTATAGGTGGTACTACAAAAGGGATCGGGCAGGAAACGGCTGGTGGTTTTGGTGAAGGAGCCAAATTACTTGCTTTGGCCTTACTTCGAGATCATCATTTTCAAAAAGTAGAGTTTGGGTCACAAGATTGGCGTTTGAACCTACGCATTGGAGATCTTGATATTGGCCGAACCGCTGAACCCATGCAAGGGATGTTCGGAGATGTGTCAAAAAGCTCCATGCCTTTCCCCGGTAATTATATAATGCTTGAGAGTACCGACTCTGCAAACGTAGACCAGGTAGAAGAAGCCCGTCTATTCTTCCGTTCATCTGAGAACCCCGACTTTAACGAGCCTACTCTTGAAGTACATGATCGTACGGGGAGGTTTGGTTTTAAATATCTACCACCACATAGTTTTGGTTATACTCCACCGAAAGGAAGCTTATACGTAGCGGGGCAACGCCGTCACTTTGACGTAAGGCCAGTGGATGGTGATTGGCATACAGTTACTGGCTTAAACCTTTGGACAAGCCGTGATATATCTTTTGGAGACAGAGATAGAGGTGCAGTTGATACCTTTAAAGTCAGCAGAGAACTTCTCGCTCCTATGGTTCGTGCCTCATCGCAAGATGAGACATTGGGCGCAATAACGACAATGGAGCCAAGCTGGTCGTACGATAGGAGGAGTGAAATTGATGTTCAGCTCCTTGGCCTATATATCGGAAACTACAGAGGGAAGCTTGACTTCGACCCTAGGTACTTAGCTGTTGATGACCGCGAAATGGCAAAGTCTTATAGTGATCAATTACATCAGGCTGGATATGTCCTCTGTTTGGCTGACTTAAGTAAAATCGGCATGCGTACATTAAGTGACTTGATACGTGAAATGACTAACCATAGAGAAGTTGAGCATACTCCTGAGCAACAAAGACAAATAGAAGTTCTTGAGAATGCAGCCGACTTTATAAACAGGGCATCAAATATCGGTAAAAGAATAGTGGGCGGTCAAGTCAAGTTGTACTCAAATGCGGAAGAAAAGACTTTTTTTGAAGGACAATATAAAAAAGGTGTGCTTTGGATGGCAAGAGAAGTTTTTAGGAATGGTACTTTTAGTAGAGCGCTGTCCACTTATCTACATGAAACTGATCATCGATACGGAGGCGACAGAAGCGCGGAGTTTAGCTATGCACTAACTAGCACACTTGAGATGACTATAATGGCCAGTGTAGAGGGCGGAGCAAATGATAACTTGGCTAAACTTGCCAAAGAATGGTACGAAGCACAAGAAGAAGACAAATTGCGAAACCCTGAAGAACCAGAGCCAATACGACTAGAGATCACTGGTCCTGGTAAATTGCTGGAGCTAGGTGAGGGGCATGGAGCAGAAGCTGACGATCGATCGACGGCAACTAAGCGACGTAATGCCTTCGTACGGTTTGTAATAAAACATTTTGGCTCCAAATCTTAACTTTCGTTATATAAGTTGAAGCAACTTCTCCCTATCGATAAGCAAGCATCCGTTACACTCAGCAAGCTCGGTTGCGACTCGGCTGAACTCCCCATTTGTGATAACCATCGCTCGATCACAGCCATACATTCGCAGCGCAGTCACAACTTGGCGAACCGCATTGGCTTTCACTAATCCATGACTTCTTTTCACTTGGATGCCCCAAGTATAGCCATCTTTTACGGCAATAATATCAACGCCATAATCATACTTCTCCGTAAGACGAATTTGCTGGTAACCATGTTGCTTTAGAAGTTGAGCAATGTACCTTTCAAACCCCAGTCCGGTCATGGCATCAATTTCAGTAAGGTTCGTGGATCGTGGATTCAACCAGAATTGTACTTTCCTGATAGCTCTATAGACTCGTAACGCGCAGAAAAGTGATAAACCCACAACGACACAGATCAAAGCAATGCGCGTAATTCTCACTATAGCCGCCTTATGTGTCCAATAGACACCTGCAAATAGTACGATAATAACAAAATTCACATTGTCATCACTGATAGAATTATGTCGTGACATGCTAATATACCTCCGTTATTGCAGCTGGAAAGCATTCAAGAGGTGTGGTACTATCCGTATATGTCCAGTGAGAAAGACAACAAGCGTGAAGAGCTAGGATTAAAACTCCGTGCGATTCGTGAAAAAGCCCATCTAACACAGCAAGAAGTTGCTGATGCTGCTGGTGTGCATGTGAATTACTACGCTCGAATTGAGCGTGGTGAAGAGAACCCAACATACGAACGACTCCTGGATATAAAGAAAGCCCTGAAAGTAAAGAACTTAGGACTCTTGTAGCCTTACTTTGACGCATCAGTTTTGTCCTCTTCAAAGGCAACCCTGAGATGGTCAATCCAGGCTAGAAGGTGTTCGTATGAAAGTCTTTCAAGGGCACCAAACAAAATGCCCAGTCATAGACTGGGTTTATTGTTTGGCACTACAACGTATTTTGGATATGAAACCTTACGCGGTAGATTTTTGGTAGAAGATGAGTTGTGAGTCGCCGTATTCTTTGTGCTGGACAATTTCGAGGCCTTCGAAGGGGTACGTATCGGCTTTACCGGGCCACGAAAGTACCAGAGTGCCGCCCTCAGCGAGGTGCCGAGGCATGGCTTTGAGATCACGGAATGGGAGTGTGTCATACGGCGGGTCGAGCAAGATGAGGTCGAACAATTGATCTTGATGTCGAGTAGACCAGGCATTGGCAAACGCCCGGATTGTCGTTGTTCGTTCGTCGATTCCAAGGGACTCGATATTTTTCTCGATGATCGTATGTGCCCCCTTATCAACTTCGATAAGCTTAGCCGAAGCAGCTCCGCGGCTAATTGCTTCTATGGCTAGTGCACCACTTCCCGCAAATGCATCAAGCACGGTTAGACCTTTGATATCGCCGAGTACGCCAAATATTGCCCCTCGAACTTTCTCGGCCATTGGGTGGGTTCGGTGTCCATGAGGGGACTCGAAAGTTCGTCCTCCCAGAAAACCAGAAATTACTCTCATAGGTCTCGGACGACTCCCGCGTCGAGCAAAGCGCTGTACCATGCAAGTGAAACGGTTTTAATGATTTCTGGCATTAGTTTATTGCGAACCTGGAGGGTTAGTTTGGTGGTCCAGCCTTTTTGGTAGTAACGCGTATACATATCAAGCACCGCAATCTCGCGAGCTGTTCGAGTGAACCATTCAGCAATCCCAATTTCTCTGATAAGGGCGATATCGTCATGGGTAGGTAGGCTATCAGAAAATGGCAACGGCGCAGCAATTGCAGCTACACCAAATTCGAACATACCATGAGTACTAATGAGTCCTTTATGGCCATACATCTTCCAGTTATTCTTAACTTGTTCGCGGCGTGTACTACCCGGCAGCAGAATCTTATCTTTGATAGAGCTTCGAGTCTCGTTACCCTCACCACCCCTAAGCTCGCTGAGTTTTTCTTCATATGGGTAATGATGCGCAGGTGTAAGACCATCTACTATGGCGTGCGATAACCATGCAGCTTCGAAAGATGCCATCTCGAGGTTGCCGGCTTTGAGCTCTTTG
>CAZBRN010000073.1:0-4841 GCA_964494545.1 uncultured Candidatus Saccharibacteria bacterium
CGTCTTTTCGCACGACGCCAACACCGGCAGCAACCGCACCTACACGGTCGGCAGCGGCTACACGGAGCTGCACAACTTCGGCAACGGCGGCACCGCGCCGCCGCTGGAGTTCCAGTACCGCACGGTCGCCAGCGCCACGACGCACGCCTTCGACGCCAGCATCAATTCGTCGGTGCCGTGGATGATCGCGGCGATGGCGCTGGTGGTGGATACGGGCGGGAGTGGGCCGGTCGATGTGGCCCCGGCCGCCGCGACGGCGGTGGCGGCGTCGGTGGCCCCCACGGTGGTCCTGGGGAGCCTGAGCCTGTCGCCGAGCGCGGCGACGGCGGTGGCCGCCAGCGTGGCCCCGACGATCGATAACGGCGTGACCCTGGCCCCGGCGGCGACCACGGCGGTGGCGGCGTCGGTGGCCCCGACCGTGGTGTTGGGCAGCGTGACGGTCGCGCCCGCCGCGGCGACGGCGGTGGCCGCGTCGGTCAACCCCACGGTGAGCGGCACGACCGGCATCCTGGCGCGCGACACCTTCACCGCCACCGACAACACCGAAGTCACCGACCGGCAGAGCGACAGCGGCCACGACTGGGTGATGCAGACCAATTCGTTCGATACCACCGCCTTCATCATCACGAGCAACCGGGCGCGCTCCCAGGTGGGCGGCACGAATGTCGGCCTGCTCGACTACACCCCGGCGACCGACGACTACGAGGTGCTGGCGCAGGTCTACCGGCACAGCAATTCGGAGTGGGCCATCTGGGGGCGGGCCTCGGCCACGGACGGCGACGGCTACAGCCTCTTCTGGTCGGGGACGCGCTTCGACCTCTACCGCTACGTCAACGACAGCGGCACGCTGATCGGCAACAGCGATGAGCACGCCAGCGGCCTGAGCCTGAGCGATAGCACGCTCTACTGGGTGAAAATCCGGTACGAGATCGTGTCAACCAACGTCGCAATCACCGCCTGGTATCGCGCCGACGCGGACGGCGAGGACACCTACACGCTGATGCTGGATGTCACCGATAGCGACGGTGCGCGGCATCAGGCGGCGGGGCTGGCGGGCCTCAACATGCGGAACACCGGGGCGTCCACCGGGATGCACACCGCCGACTTCCGGGTGCAACTGCCGACGACGCCCGACGCGCTGGCGCCGGTGACGGTGACACCGGGCGCGACGACGGCGGTGGCGGCGAGTGTCGCGCCGACCGTGGTGCTGGGCAGCCTGAGCCTGACACCGAGCGCGGGGACGGCGGTGGCCGGGAGCGCGGACCCCACGGTGGTGCTGGGGGCGCTGGTGGTGGCCCCCACGGCGAGCACGGCGGTGGCGGCGTCGGTGGCCCCCACGGTCATCCTGGGGGCGCTGGCGGTGACACCGGGTGCGGCGACCGCCGTGGCGGCGAGCGTGGCCCCGACGCTGGTCTTCGGCAGCACGACGGCGGCACCCTCGGCGGCGACGGCGGTGGCCGCGACGAGCGACCCCACGGTGACGGTGGCCGTGCCGCAAGCGCCGATCTCGCGGGTGCTGGCGCGGGCGGCGCTGCTCCCGGCTGGCGGGGCGCGTGGTATCATTATGTCAAGCGGCGGGGCGCGACCGCGCTAGTGGGGATGGGCGATGAGCAATTGGGATGTGTTGGGCCCGCGCGTGACGATCACCAGGGCGCTGGACGGCACGAGCCGCACGCTGCCGCTGGAGGAGGTGGACGGCACCTACCTCGACATCGCGCAGTCGCCCGATGAGGGCTTCCCGCCGCCGCTGGCGATCGGGTCGCCCGAGCAGCGCACGGACCTCAGGACGCGGCAGACCATCTACCGCGACGCCCGGCGCGGCATGGGCACCGACGAACTCGACGAGACGCAGGGGAGCAACTCGTTCCGCTACAGCCAGTGGGACACGCGCTACGCGAACGTGCGCGTCCTGCGCCCGTTGCCGGTGCGCCTGGGGTCATCCACCACGGTCGGCACGGCGCTCGGCGGGCGGATCGCCTACGTCGGCACCGGCACTGCCAAATGGCTCTACTACGGCACGACCGCCAACGCCGCCTACTACTCGACCGCAACGAGCCAGTGGGTCTCGACCGGGATGGCGAACGGCGGCGGCCACCTGGCGCGCGGCCTCGGGGCCATCTTCTACATCCACGACTCCTCCGCCGCGATTTCTTGGAGCGCCGACGCAATCACCTGGGACAGCGTCTCGGTCGCCGACATCAATACCGAGTTCGGCGTGACCGAGGTGCGCGGGCTGGCGACCCACGACAACAAACTCTTCACGCTCGCCTATAACAATGCGGGCGGCTACGCGCTCTGCCAAAGCCTCGACCCGACCAGCGGCACGGCGAACTGGTCCTTTCTGGGCACGCTCCAGCTCGACGTGAGCGAGGCTATCCGGCAGTTGTTCGTCTGGAAGTTCCCGCCGCAGCCGGAGCGGGGCGGCCTCTTCTGCCTCACCAACCACCGCATCTGGTGGTACGACGACACCGCCGATGCGGCCTCAACGACCGCCTGGAAGGAGTGGCACGTCTGGGACATGCCCTACCCGACCTACTACGGCCACGGCCACGCGGTCAGGCACGGGGCGACGGGCGACCTCTACGTGATGCCGCACATGGATCAAGACAGCATCTGGCAGTTCACCGGCAACAGCCTCACCCCGCACGGCCCGAACAAGCGGGGCGGGCTGCCGCCGAACCGGCAGGGGGCGATCGCCTGGACCGCCGCGAACAGTAAGGCGCTCGTCTGCTGGGTCGCGCCGAGCAACACGCTCGGCGTCGGCAACAAGGGCATGGTCGTCGCGTTCAACGAACAGGAGGGGTGGCACCACCTCTTCGACCCGGACGGACCCTTCATCATCGGCAGCGGCAAGAGCATCGTCGGGGGCGGGCTCGGGCCGGCGAACGTGCTGACAATCCTCTCGGACGGGACGACCTGGGAGCAGGAGTTCTACGACGCCTCGGCGCTGCCGCAGTACGCCACGACCGCGCGTTCCTACGACTACACCCCCGCCAGCCACGACCACGCCAAGACCGACATCGGCTCGCCGACGCTCCCCAAGGCCGGGCTCTATGTCGAGGCGAACGCGAAAATCCCGACCGGGGCGACGATCCAGTACCTCTATCGCCTCGATGACAGCGACCAGACCGGGGCCTGGACCAGCCTGGGCACCGCGACGGGTGCGACCGCGATGCCCTACCGCGTCGGCTTCCCCAACAACACCACCTTCCGGCAGATCGAGCTACGCGAGGTGGGCAACCAGGACAGCGCGGGGGCCACGGCCACCCCGATCGCCCACTCGACCATCGTCCACGCGACGCTGCTGCCCCCGGCGCGGTTCAACACGGTCTTCCGGGTGGACCTGCGCGCCGAGAAGTTCCGCAACGGCGACCGCACGATCGACGGCTACGGGCTGGACGAGTTGCGGACCTGGATACGCGGCTGCCACGGGCAGATCGTGGCGTTCGAGGTGACGCACCCTGGCGGCGTGCTGGCGGTGACGCGCGGGCAGGCGGCGGTGACGCCGACCGAACATCCCCTCGACGGGCTGGGGCGCTACACCTTCCAGATTCGCGACCTGACGACGCCGAGTAGCGGTTAGTTATGTCAAATCGACGCCAGCGCCGCACGACCCTGCCGAAGCTGCCGCCGTTGCCCGCCGCGCCGCGCGTGGGGGCATACACGGGGCTGCTGCGGGTGCCGCGACAGCGCCGGACGGCGGAGAGCGCGCGGCCCTACCCGCCCGCGCCGCCGGGGTATCTCTACAGCCTGGGGGAATGGATCACGGAATGGTATCTGACCCGCATCCTGGGCTACAAGAAGATCAATTCGGCGGGCGAGGACGAGTACAGCACGGCGGTGGTCATCCCCCGGCGCTCCTTCTTCCAGCAGGTGCGGATTCCGGCGCTCGGTATCTTCGTCAACACCGACGAGTCGCGCATCGACTTCCTCATCCCGCAGGGGGGCGGGCAGATTCGCTCGATCGCGCTGGACCCCTACGACGACTTCACCCACCCGAACCGCGCGCTCGACCTGCTGAAGCGGACGGTGCTGGAGCAGCAGCAGGGGATTCGGCTGGTGTTCCTGGAGAACGACCGCCTGCTCGCGGGGGACTTCCAGATTATCGACGACGCGCTGCGGGGCGTTGATACGTCCTCGCGCGGCTTGGGGGGCTGACGATGGTACTCAACGCGGAAGGTCGCCGCTACTACCGGGCGACGGAGACGGCGGACGGGCTGCTGACGGCGGCGCACTATGCGCTGCTGGCGGAGCATGTGTCGGAGTTGTCGGACGGGTCGCTGCACCTGGCGAGCGCGGACGAGCATGTGTTCATCGCCGCCGACCGTTCGGTCTACCTGCTGGCGAACGCCTACTACGACGGGACCAACTTCAACCGCTACGACACGGCGGGCCCGGCGTATGCGCTGACGTTGCAAGATGGCGGCACGGTGCAGTTCCGCAGCGCGGCGGCGGGGGCCAACCCGATCAGTTGGACGACCTCGACGGTGGTGGCGGGCGGGGATAGCGGCTGGCTGACGGGCCACACCTTCGCGACCAACTGGGGGGACTTCACGAACTGGCCGGTGCGCTATCGCAAGCTGCCCTCGGGGTTGGTCGTCCTGCAAGGGCTGGCGGCGAAGTCTGCGGCCCTCGCCACTCCCGAGACGATGTTCACCCTGCCCGCCGGATTCCGCCCCGGCGTGGCGGTGGCCGCGACCGCCGCGATCTACGCCGCCGCCTCCGCTGCGGGCTACGCGCAGGTGCGCGTCTACGCCACGGGGGTGGTGGCGCTGGAGTCGGGCGGCTCGGCCACCTGGACGAGCGTGGGCGGCATCAGTTTTCTGGCGGAGAACTAACAG
>CAZBRN010000074.1:0-4617 GCA_964494545.1 uncultured Candidatus Saccharibacteria bacterium
GTTCATATCGGACGGCAGGCTCTCGGCTGTCAGGATCGAAGCCAAAGAGCAAGAGCAACGCAAGCAACGGCAATCATCGCCAGCAGCGTAGTTCGTCCGACTGAATTGATCCTGTTCACGGCCGCCTCCGGGCGGCTTTTTCTTTGAATGGAGACCATATGTCAAATCCAACGGCCAACCCTTTGGGAGCCGGTGGCGATGTCACCAAGGCTGCACAGAAGATCGGCGAGATTCTCAAGCGCCCGGAGCCGCAAGGCCAACCGGCAGAGAATACCGCACCCGTACAGGCCAACCCGACAGACAAGACGAAGCCGGTAGAAGCGAAAGCTTCCCCGGACAAAGACCCCAACACGGGGAAATTCGTCAAGCGCGCGGAGCCGGAGACGGCAGAGGATGACAAGCCTTCGCTTCTCGATGTTCCCGAACAGGAACAGGAAGAACCGAAGGCAGCGGAAGCGGAAAGCGACCACGAGGAACTTGCAGAAGACGTTGAAGACCTCGCCAAGCAATTGGGGATCGATCCTGACGAATTGATGGATCACCTCAAGGCCAAGGTGAAGGTCAACGGCGAGGAAAAGCGGGTCAACCTCAAGGAACTGTTGTCCGGCTACTCTATGGAGTCGGATTACCGCTCGAAAACCGCAAAGCTTGCTGAGGAAAAGCGTCAGGTTGACGCCGAACGTCAGCAATATCTCTCACAGCGTGAGCACTTCGAAAGGGAATTGAACCCGCTTGTCCAGCAATTAGGGCAGATGGTCGTCGATGACGACACGAAGCTCCGTCAGTTGCTGGAGTCGGGGGATATTCTGGAATATGAACGGGCGAAATATGCCGCCGAACAGCGCCGGGCGCAATTCTCTCTTGCTCAACGTGAGCAGGAGCGGGTGCAGTCCGAGAAAGCGCGCGAGGCCCGCGTCCAGCTTGAACAGGAAGTTGCCGAAAACGAGCGATTGCTTGTGCAGGCGCATCCCGATTGGGCCAAGGACACGGAAAAGGGACGCCGGGAGTTGTCGGACATCCGGCAATATCTCAAGGAGAATGGCGTCCCAGGCGAAACCGTTGACCAGCTTTACGATGCACGCGGCCTGCTTCTCGCTGAAAAGGCGATGAAATGGGACAAGTTGCAGAAGGCAAAGCCGGAAGCGTTGAAGCCGCTCAAGACCGTTCCGAAATTCCAGAAGCCCGGCGCGTCAAAGCCGGTTGAAGACCCCAAGAAGCAGGTGGCTCGCGCATCCCTGCAACGTCTCCGCAAGTCAGGCCGAACAGACGACGCCGCAAAGGCGATCAAGGCACTTGGGCTTGTGGGCTAATCTTCAAGGAATACGGAAATGACTGCTCCCCCGACCGGGACTTTCGAGACCTATCAATCGATCGGCAACCGTGAAGACCTCACGGATGTGATCTACAACATCGACCCGACTGATACCCCAGGTCTCAGTGGCTTCGAGACCACGACCGCAACCGGCGTGTTGCATGAGTGGCAGACCGATGGTCTCGCCGCTGCGGTGGCGACCAACTATGTCGAGGAAGGTCTGGACGCCTCGACCGATACGGCGACCCCGACCGTCCGCTTGAGCAACACCTGTCAGATTTCCGACAAGGTGCCGCGCGTGTCCGGCACTCAGCAAGCTGTGCTGAAAGCCGGTCGTGGCGACGAACTGGAATACCAGATTGCCAAGCGCGCGAAGGAACTCAAGCGCGACATGGAAACCCAGATTTTCGCGAACAACGCGGAAGTTACGGGTTCGTCCGGCACTCCCCGAGAAATCGGCGGCATTCCGGCGTGGCTGACCTCCAATCTCTCGGAGGCCAATGACGCCACGACCTCGACGGGCCTCGGCAACACCGCTCGCACCGATGGTACGGCGCGTGCGTTCACCGAGGACATGCTTAAAGCCGTTCTCCGCTCGTGCTGGGATAACGGCGGCGACCCCGACATGATCCATGTCGGCGCGTTCAACAAGCAGCAGATGTCTACATTCACCGGCAATGCGACCCGTCAGGTCAATGCCGGCGAAAAGCAACTGTATGCGTCGATCGATGTTTACGATTCGGATTTCGGCGAACTGCAGATCATGCCGAACCGTTTCATCGATTCCAACTACTGCTTCGTGTTGCAGATGGACATGTTCGCGGTCGCGTATCTGCGGCAGTTCCAGTTGCACAACCTGGCCAAGACCGGCGACTCCGAGCGTCGTCAGCTTCTGGTCGAGTACACTCTTGAATCGCGCAACGAAAAGGCATCGGGCGCGGTTTACGACCTCACCGCCAGCTAACCGTGAGCGGGTGGGCGCAAATGCCCACCCAATCACATTGGAGAGAACCAATGAAGAAGTTTTTTGCGGTTCTGGCTGGCGCGCTGGCATTGGCTTTGGCCGTGCCTGCGGAGGCGAGCTGGAATATCCGCCAGAAGGGCTCCGGCGCGACCGTCTGGACTGACGGCAGCGTTGAAGTCCCGACCGGCGACACTGGCCTTGTTGTCAAGATCACCGATGTCGGCACGGCCGGAACGCATTTTGTCGTTTCCCATAAAAAGGGAACGATTGTGAAGGTGTACGGCGTTTCCAACGGCTCGACCGGCGCAACGCCGAGCAACCTGATCTTCAAGATCGGGGACGGTTCGAACAACACGTTTACCCCGGTGTCTGCGTTGAGCCTTGCCCTGACCACGGCAAGCGGGCGCAAGTCGTCTGCTACGACGACGCTTAATCCGGGCGGTGTCACGCGGACCAATGTGGACCAGGGCGATGTCATCGCCATCTATTCGGATGGTGCTGGCAACAATCAGGACGCTCACATTGTCATCGTTATTGAATGACGCGCATTCTTTGGGCTGGCGGGGCGCTTCTGTGTCTCGCCAGCCTGAGCCTGTACGGGTTCGGGATGAACAATCCGGCCCCGATGAGGTGGGCGGCGCTCGCTGCACTTGTCTCGGCAGCGGCTGTCATATGGACATGGCGTGGCGCACCTGTACGTGTGAACCGGACGGCGCTGGCGGGTCTGGCGTTCCTGATCTATGCGGCGGCGTCTCTGCTATGGTCGCCGGACTGGCGGGAAGGGGTTGTTAGTCTCTATATCCTCGTGTTGCTCGCCGGTCTGTTCCTGATCGTCCAGCACGCGGATCGCGAGCGGCTGGGGCTTGTCGCACCCATCGTGGCGACGATGGCCATCCTGATTTCCGTTGTTGGGGAGGGGATGTATCCCGGCACGTTCGGCCTGACGGGGAATGAGAATTTCCAGTCCGAATTGCTGGTCATGCTGATCCCGGTGGCGTTTCATGGTGTCGTGGCGTGGCTTGAGAGGACGCCTGGCGCTCTCTGCTTCATGGCGGTGTGCGTCGGCATTGTCGCGCTGTGTTTCAACGAATCCCATGCCAAATGGGCAGGGCTTGCCGGTCTTGGGGCCTGTAGCGCGGTCGTGATGTGGCGGCACGGGTTCTGGCGAACCTCTGCGATCTGCGTGATTGCCGGGCTTGCTGTGCTCTGGTTCAAGGCGGGCAGCGCAAGCCAGTCCATCATGCAGCGGCTTGAGCTTGGTTACAACACGCTTGCGATGTGGGCGGATCGTCCCTTCTTTGGTACGGGGCTTGGCGGCTTCAATTATCTGTATCCGGCCTATCAGGAAGCCCATGTCGGGCTGATCCCAAGCCATACGCTGTACGGCGTCACGCTCTATGCCGGGGCTGCCCATAACGAATACCTGCAGGCGCTGGCCACGGTCGGCCTGTTCGGGTCCGGCCTGTTCGCCCTGTTCGTCATCACCGCGCTTGTTGACCGCCGCACCGATCTGCCGGTGACGGGCGCGCTGTTCGTCCTGTTTATCCTGTCCGGTTTGTCGCTGGTCAATTTCCCGATGCAGAACCCTGCAACGGCGGTGATCGGAGTTGTCGCGCTTGCAACGGTGGCCAGTCCGGACAGAACCGTCTCTCTTGCGCAGGCTGCTGTGTTCGTGCGCCGTGTTCTGTCTTTCGTTGCCGCTCGCCGCAATGGCTTTGGCGTCGGTGCGTGGCGAACTCCACATGACCCAGGTTCAGGCGTGGCAAGGCACTGACCCGCTACAAGCCTTCGCCGCAGCCAATGCCGCGTATCTGGTCAACCCGCTTGATAGCCGGGCGCGGTTTCAACTCGTGCTCTCGCTCGGCAACCTGCTCACTTCGGGGCGAACCGTCAAGATATCTGCAGGCGCTGCCGATCGCGCTCATCAGATTGCGTCGTCGGCTTCACCGCATCAGGCAGCGGTTTTGATTTCTCGTGCGCAATACCTGTTTTCGTCCGGCCGCTGGAAAGACAGCGACGAAATCGAGCGCATCGTTCGGACGCTTGAAAGCAAGGCCGCGTTGTTCCCTCAGACATGGATGATTGTCGCGGCGTATGCGGGCCGGACAGGACAACAGGACAAGGCGGCCAGCGCGCTTGTGAAAGGGCTGGAGGCGGGTGGCAAGTTCGCCGACATGCAGCGGATTGCCAATTCCATCAATATGGAGATCGAAAGACAATGAAACGGCTTATTCTGGCGGGCCTTGCCCTGCTGATTGCGGGAAGCGCCGCACATGCGCAGGCGGTGTTCCGTCCGATCACTTCATATAAAATCTCGCTCCCGGCCGCAACGGCCGTGACC
>CAZBRN010000075.1:0-4604 GCA_964494545.1 uncultured Candidatus Saccharibacteria bacterium
ATTATAGAACGCGTTACGTTCATGATCGATACTCCGCGTTTGCCCGATCACTCACAATCTGGCCATCCTTCATTGTTACTACCCGTCGTTTCAATTTATTAACAATTTCCTGGTTATGGGTCGTGAGGATGACAGTCGTTCCAAATCGATTAATCTTCTCAAGAACTCTGATAACATCCCATGCGTGTTTTGGGTCGAGGTTTCCCGTTGGTTCGTCTGCGATGAGGATACGTGGTTGTCGAACGATCGCTCGTGCGATTGCTACACGCTGGCGCTCTCCACCAGATAGTTCCCGTGGCATGCGTTTCTCTTTGCCCTTTAGTCCGACAATATCAAGGACTCGTGGAACTGTATGATGAATTTCTTTATTCCCCATCCCGACTATTTCGAGAGCAAAAGCAACATTCTCAAAGACGGTTTTGTTTGGCAGTAATTTGAAATCCTGAAAAACCACACCTATTTTTCTACGTAGTAGCGGTATCTCTTTATCTTTTAATGTCTCGTAGTCAATACCGCCCACAATTATTTTGCCGGTTGTAGGTTTCTCTTCTCTGGTGAGCAACTTTAGTAAGGTTGACTTACCTGCTCCACTTGGACCAACAATAATTACAAATTCTTTGGGTTCAACATGGAGGCTGATACGCTCAAGCGCTTGGCCATTCTTATTATACGTCTTGGTTACTCTGTCTAGAAGAATCATGTAGATCCAGTATAGCAAATTGGTTGTGGTTTACGGGCTACTTTCCTAATTTTAGGTCTAGTTTTATCCTAGATTCATTTCAAGGAAGGCATTTATGAAGGGTTCTAGATTTCCATCAAGTACGCCTTCGGTATCGCTCGTCTCATACCTTGTACGTAAATCTTTTACTTGTTTGTAGGGGTGCAGCACATAGCTTCTGATTTGATTACCCCATTCCGCTGACTGATTTGGCCCCTTCAACTCCTCTAGGTGGTCCTTGTGCTGTTCTAGCTGTAAAACCGCAAGTCGTGATCGAAGAACAGTCATAGCTGTTTCTTTATTTTGTAGTTGTGAGCGTTCATTTTGAATCGAAACGGTGACCCCACTTGGGATATGGGTGATCCTAACTGCTGAATCGGTGGTATTTACACTTTGCCCACCATGTCCTCCTGCTCGGTATACATCTATCTTCAATTCTTTTGGATCAATTAATAGTTCGTCTGGACGATCTATTTTGGGCATAACATCTACTTTCGCAAAACTCGTTTGCCTGAGACTATCCGAGTTGAACGGGCTCAATCGAACGAGTCGATGCACGCCGTGCTCAGAAGCGAGTTTGCCATAAGCAAAAGGACCATTTATCTCAAGCGTTACTCGCTTTAACCCAGCTTCTTCCCCTGCGGCTTCTTCAACAAGTGAAATACTAAAGTCCTGCTGCTCAGCCCACCGGGTATACATTCGGAGTAGCATTGCAGTCCAATCCTGAGCATCAGTTCCGCCAGCACCAGCAGATAATGTAACTACAGCATCATGGTCGTCGTATTTTCCGTTAAACCGGAGATCTGCTTTCAACCTATCAAATAGAACTTGCGCCTGTTCAAGGTTCTTACTGAGATCTTTCTCGAGTGATTCATCCCCGAGTTGTGTCATTTCAGAAATTTCTGAAAGCTGTACGCCGAGCTGCTTCCACGGTTCAATACGACTCTGTAAAGCCGCCTGCGATTTCATAATTTCTTGAGCAACAAGATTATCACTCCAAAAATCTGGTTCAGCCGTTTTTAACGATAACTCTTGCAACTGCACTTCTAGCCCAGAAATATCAAGTTGCTTGATAGCCTTTTCATATTCGCTCGTCAGAATTAATGTTTGCTTTTGAATCTCTTCCATATGCATAGTATAGGTCAGTTACTGTAATCCAGGAAGATTCCCTGTTGATGTCATACTGAGTATTAATCCTTCAGCCACAGTGCGGCAGCTTGGTCCTGGAGTTTACGAGAGAACGCCTCGCTCGCATTACCAAGAACGCCAATACCCCAAATATTATCGACAAATAACGACTTACTGACATCTACGATTCCCTGCTTCGTGATAGCGGCTATGCGCTCTGGAACTTTGTAATAATCGTCGATTTCGCCATCAAAGAAATATCGCCAGCTATAGCCGCTAGCTGTGCCGCCAACCGTCTGACCACTTCGTTGATAGCGACCTAAAGCATATTGCTTTGCCGATTCAATATCATCAGGGGAAATCTTTCCTCTGAATACCTCGCTAAGCTCATGGGTAATAATGTCGAATAAGGCAGGCGCATTTTGCGGCATAACCTGTGCTCCAAACCACCAGTTTGAACTATTTTTTGCCTGCCCAATGCCAGAGCTCATACTGTACACTAACCCTTTTTCCCTGGCTGTGCCAAGAATTCTTGAGTACAGGGTTTCTGTAAGCATAGTATTTATTAAACTCAGATTATCTGACTCAGAATCAGTAAGCTTATGATTGGCAAATGTGTCGAGATAGAAATACATGTTTTCTACTGTGTCGTTATGAATATACAGTGGAGTATCTATTTTACGCGGATATTCATCAGGTAATTCAGGGCGGCCATTGCCTACAGGCAGTTCAATAGATGAAACTAATTTTTCAATAATTTTCTTGCGGCTCGCATTGAGATTACCTGCCATCACGAATCGTAAATTACTACTAGTATGTGTTTTGGTGTAATGAGCTCTGATATCGTCTACAGAAACATTGTTCATGAGAAGTAGCCTATCTTGATCTGTCTTTGAAACAAAACCATACTTTTCTCTGAGGGCTAAGTTTAGGTGCCTAAAATGATTGTTAGATCGAGCTGTAAGCTCTTCTCGTACGTTACCGTACTCAGCTTCAAATTCCTCCTGAAGGAATAACGGCTTCGTAATCGCAGTGAGAAGTAGCCCTAAAATTCGATCCCATTCAAAATCCGCACACTCAGCTTCATAAATAACATCATAACTACTCGTAGATGCGTTGCAATAGGCGCCGTTTTTTTCAAATTCCGCCTGAAATGCTCGCGCTTTTGGTACGAGTTCATTTGCACCGATAAGCATGTGTTCCATTAAATGGGCAGTCTCCCATTTTGATTCTTCAACCAGGTAGTCGCCTGCGCGAAAGTTATATTCGAAAGACATTACGCTGGCATCTGGAACGTGAATCAATAAACCAGCTGCGCCATTTTTTAATTTAATCTCAGTAACGGTATGTTTCATATCAATGCTTGCCCAACACCTGTCGTCCAGGATATCTCATACCCTTTCTAGGTAATCCGCTAGTTCCTTTTTCCTTTTTTACGTCGTTGGCGTTCTGCTTTTCGAGCTTTTTTGCGAGCATTTTCGGCAAGTTTTTTCTTACTTCCGCCAGCGGTTGAGGTTTTTGTCTCAGACACGAAATCCTCTTCACTAAACTCTTCTGCTTCGATAATTTTATCGGCATTGGCGACTGAGTTTCGTGCAGCACGAGTCAGTTCGGTTTCGATTGGTGCTTCACTAATTTCAGTTGGTTCGGCGACGAATAATGACCTCACTACGTCATGCCGAAGTTCAGCCTGCATTTCCTCAAACATATGCTGACCTTGCCGACGGTATTCTACTAATGGGTCTCTCTGTCCGACGCTAATCCAATGAATACCTTCTCGAAGGTGATCCATATTCTCTAGATGCTGCATCCAAAGGTCATCGAGAATCTGAAGATAAATGTCTCGTTCTACTTTTCGCAGAATATCTGCAGAAAAATCTGTTTCTTTTTGCAAATAGAGCTTGGTAACTTCCTTGCCAAGTTCTTTAGGGAACGTATCTGGTGTATTTTCAAATAATGTATCAAGTGTTTTCTCGTCGAATGGGAAAAGCTCACGCAATATCGCTTCGTATTTATCTGTTGTTGCAAGTGGCGAAGCGGCAATAATCTTAGCCTCTTCTGACAGGAATAGTTTGATTCGCTTGCTAATATCTGGCTGATTAAGTATCTCGCGGCGCATTGCATACGTAGCTTTACGATGACGGTTCATGACATCATCGTACTGAACAACATTTTTACGCTGATCGAAGTTATGGCCTTCTACTTTTTTCTGAGCAGATTCTAGACTTTTAGAGATAATTCTATTTTCGATTGGTGTTTCATCGTCGACTTTTAGGCGATCCATAACACTGGCTATGCGCTCGCCACCAAAAATACGCATAAGATCGTCTTCGGTACTGACAAAGAATTGGGTAATACCAGGATCACCCTGACGACCTGCACGACCTCGCAGCTGGTTATCGATTCGTCGTGATTCATGCCTCTCAGAACCGAGTACAAACAAACCACCCAGCTCTTTTACCTCATCACTAAGAACAATATCAGTACCTCTACCGGCAATGTTGGTAGCTAGAGTAACTGCCCCAGCTTCTCCGGCATGAGAAATAATTTCAGCTTCGCGTTCATTATTTTTTGCATTCAATATTTGATGCGGGACACCTTGTTTTTCTAGCAATCGAGCCAGTTTTTCATTCTTTTCAATCGAAACTGTTCCGATTAAAACAGGTTGGCCTTTTTGATGAAGGACTTTTACTTCGCGGGCAATTGCTTTGAATTTACCATCTTCAGTTTTATAGATTCTATCTGGGCGGTCGATACG
>CAZBRN010000076.1:0-1445 GCA_964494545.1 uncultured Candidatus Saccharibacteria bacterium
AGTTCATTCTTCGACTTGAGGATACTGATCAAGCACGAGAAGTGAGCGGGGCAGATCAGCATATTATGGATTGTCTCCACGCGCTTGGACTCAACTATGACGAAGGACCGGATGTTGGCGGATCTTTCGGCCCGTATCGTCAATCGGAGCGTCTTGAAAGTTATCAAAAATGGGCACAGAAATTAATTGACTCGGGTAGAGCATACGCCGACCCATACACGCCTGAAGAGGTAGATGCATTCCGACAACTTGCACGCGACAATAAAAAACCGTTCTTATACCGAAACCACCGGCCAGATAATCCTCCAGTATGGGATGGCACACAACCACTGCGTTTCAAGTCTGATCCTAAACCACAGTCATGGCATGATGCTGTCATGGGCGACTTATCGGCGGGTCCAGAAGTAGTAGATGATATCATCCTCATAAAGTCAGATGGCTTCCCGACCTACAACTTTGCACACATCATCGACGATGCCGAAATGAAAATCAGTCATGTCATTCGAGGTCAGGAATTTCTGGCTTCTACGCCAAACTATATTAACTTATACGAAGCACTCGATATTACACCACCAGTCTTAGCTACCATGCCACACATACTAGCGGCCGAAGGCAACAAAAAGCTAAGTAAGCGAGATGGAGCGAAAGACGTACTCGATTATATTAGAGAAGGCTTCTTGCCCGAGGCATTGGCGAATTTCATTGCCTCACTTGGCTGGAACGATGGCACCGAGCAAGAAGAATTTTCGGTCGCTGAACTAATCGAAAAATTTAGCTTAGGGCGCGTTCAGAAGAGCGGGGCACGCTTTGATGAAAAACGACTTTTGTGGCTCAATGGGGCACATATTCGCAAACTAACTCTTGATGCATTGAATAAAAAAGTCGCCGATTTTTGGCAGGATTCAAGTGAATCATTTGATGAATTCTACAAAAAACAAGTACTCGGTCTCATTCAAGAACGGCTCAAGTTCTTTGCGGAAATACCTGAACTTACTGAGTTCTTCTTTTCTGAGCCAAGCGATGCGTCGGTTACTGAACTACTTCACGACCCTAAAAACAAGCAGCTCCGTAAGCTTGATGATCTTCAGATCACTAATCTACTCAAACCAGTAGTTGATTCTCTCGAGCAATCTGATTTTTCACTGCAAGATATCGATTCTAGACTTAATGGACTCCTCGACACGCTTGAAACAAAACCAGGTATACTATTCAGTATAGTACGCATAGCCATCAGCGGCAGCCCATCTTCACCAGGGCTTTTCGACACGCTTGAACTACTTGGCAAAGACATCGCTATGCGACGCCTCAAACAGGCACTCACCACTCTCGAATCATCGTTATAGAAAAGCTAATGGTTTTGCTACAATGGGTCCATGAACAATGATTTTTTGTCACCTAAAAATAAAAAACCTACTTCAATGTCGTCTATACCATCACTATTTTTA
>CAZBRN010000076.1:1485-4600 GCA_964494545.1 uncultured Candidatus Saccharibacteria bacterium
CAAACATCAATCCGATGAACCAACGGAACTACCGAATGAGGAAACTACAGACAGCAAAGAAACACTCAAGCCCATTACGCCCATAACGCCCATAACCCTCGACATCGATATGTCACTTGATGACAGCAACACTAAGAAGGCACTAAAAAAGAAGCGACGAAACCCAAAACAATGGTTTCTTGGCCTAACTAAAAAACAAAAGATCATTACGGTGATTGTAGGATTTTTACTGCTTGTCGTCATGGCAAGTGGTGTACTCCTGGCAGTTTCTGGGAACAAAGCTTCTGCTCCAACAGTCAAAAAATCTTCTAAAGCAAAAGTCGTGAAACCAACGACTGAACCGAGTAAACTATCTGGCCTTCCGGTCAAGCCCGAACTCAATAAGCGAGGAGTGACAGGAGTCATGATCGAGAACAGTCTCGATGCCCGACCACAAGCTGGAATCATCGATGCTGGAGTCGTTTTTGAAGCTATCGCTGAGGGCGGAATCACCCGGTTCTTGGCTCTCTTTCAGGACACCCAACCTGACTCTATTGGTCCTGTTCGCAGCGTTCGACCATATTACCTCGATTGGCTCCAAGGCTTTAGCGCACCTATTGCCCACGCAGGAGGAAGTGCCGAAGGTCTTAATAAAATAAAAGACGACGACATCGATGACATAAACGACAATGTTCCAACATTCTATCGAGTGAGCAACCGAACAGCGCCTCATAACCTATTCACCACCTCCGCAAAACTCGATGAGTTCCGAACAAAAAACAATTACCCTGCAGCTGCATTCACTGGTTTCCCGCGCAAAAAAGCGCAACCTAGTGCTAAGCCAACTGCCAAAACGATTAACTTTGCAATATCATCTACTGATTTCAACGTTCGCTACGACTACGACGCTACCACCAATAGTTATAAGCGCAGCATGGGCGGAGTGCCGCACCTAGATGAAAAATCTAAAACCCAAATTTCTCCAAAAGTCGTTATCGCCAACATCATGAACTACACCATTATCGATAGCCAAGGCCACAGTGGCTACAACACCATTGGTAGTGGGCAGTCATACATCTTCCAGGATGGTAATGTCATCGTCGGAAGTTGGGAAAAAACAAGCAGCACCTCTCAAATCACCTTCAAAGATTCTCGTGGCAACGACGTAAAATTCAACCCCGGCAACACCTGGATCAGCGCCGTCAACAACGCACCGAGCGTTACCTACGCCCCAGCACCCTAAATCACATTTTTCCCATCTGTTAGAGGAGAAACCTCTAGTTTTTCATCTGTTAGAGGAGAAACCTCTAGTTTTTGTTCCAGGCTAGGTGAAATTTGCCACCCTTATCGGCACCAAATTTTCCGAAAGCGTACCATGTGTCTACGGATATTTTGTAAAACTTATGGCCGTCTTCTTTTTTAGCATCATCTACGATTGAAGGGTCAGAATCAAGTCGTTTCTGAAATAGAGGGAAGACCGCTTCTATTTCAGCTTCGTCAGTGATCTGCGTCGCACTACCTTCGAAATATATAGCATGAGGGTATTCCTTTAGCTCATGTTGCTTGACGATATTCCCAGCCACCGCAGCGTTAGCGACAATCTCCAAAGAGTGTCGACGGCTAGAGAGTGATCGGTAGTAGAGGTTTAGCGAATCATCATACACAAAATGGACTTCGCAAACCCATGGTTTATTGTCGGCTGCTGTTGCAAGCGACATGTGATACGTTTTATCGATATATTCTCGGACAATTTTTTCTATGTTCATATTTTTAGTATATACCAAGGGGTTACCGCTTTAAAAACGCTTGTACTTCTCCGTCATCAGAAGGTTAGATCATTGGTGGACTATCGAGAGGTCAGGGATTATACTTAAGCCAGCAGTGCAGGGGCGAGTGCAAACTTTCACTCTGCAAGCTTTATTTATAATTTTAGGTGTCCATACTCACTGAATAGTAACGGGGTAGATGAGCGTATCATTATTATTCCGAACATTATTCACGTCACTGCTTACCTCAAACAATTCTAGTCCATTGTCTTCGTACGGACGCAGTAGGGCCTCTATGGCACCTCGGTCACCATCGTGCGCAGGCGCCGTCCAAGAGGACTCATCATCTTGGTGCAAGATTACCGGCATTCGGTCGTGTATCTGTCTCATCTCTTTATTTGGTTCAGTCGTCATAATGCTGAACGTCTGCACCTCATCACCGTCCTGATCTTTCCAAAGATTCCATATACCCGCAAAAGAAAAAATATCTGCATTTTTAGGATGAATATAGAAAGGCTGTTTGCCGCCCACTGCTTTCTTCCATTCATAGAATCCATTGGCCGGGATCAAAACTCTTTGGCTCATCGTCAGCTTCTTCCAGGAATCAAAGGCCTTATCGGCACGAGTATTGAAAACATCTTTGACTTTTCCGGGTCCGATAAATCGAGGAATACCCCAACGCATCATGGATAATCGGAAACCCTCGTCACCGTCGGCCAGTATGACCGGCATGGTCTGGGTAGGCGCTACGTTGAAGTTATCGCGTAGCCCTTCGGGAGCTTTGGCTAAATTGTATCGTTTTGCCAGTTTTTGAGAAGTCGTAAGCGTGTATCGTCCGCACATAGTAATCATTTTAACCCTTAGGAGAAATAATGAAAGAAAAAATCAACGAAGAAGTCAGTGTGGTTATGTACTACAGCGCCAAGCGGCGCCAAGTGTTGCCGCATACTATCAGCTGGCGTAACACCGAATATTTCGTCGGCACAATCGGCTATCATCATACCGTCCGGGATGGGCAAACACTTCATCACATTTTTGAGCTCGTCAACAGAGAACAAACTCTGTGGTTCCGGCTCAATCTAGACACGTCCAACTTACATTGGCTACTGGAGGCAATTCATGATGGCTCAACTAACTAGTAATCGATCCCTAGCTCTGCTAGCTACAGTCTCCGTATATAGGTGGAGTACGAGACGTGCCCGATGCGCGGAACGAGCTGTATCGGGCATACAGCAAGTGAGCACAGCAGGGCACAACGATGTAATCCGCCTAAGATATGGAGACTAACGATGGAAATTCCCATTAACCATAATGCGCCGATGATCATGCATATTGATCTCAATAGCTGTTTCGCCATCATAGAACAGCAA
>CAZBRN010000077.1:0-4539 GCA_964494545.1 uncultured Candidatus Saccharibacteria bacterium
TCATCACCTGTAGCTTTCATCAAATCCCTAAGAGCTTGTTTTCTTCTTTCTATATTAGCGTCTAATTCAGATTCTGCCTGTTCAGGTGTAATTTGTTCTTGTTCAGTAGATTTTGGAGCATTACTTAGAAGTTCATTTTGTTCTTGAATGTCAAAATAAACAGCTTGTTTAACTCTGTCAAAACCTTTAGATAAATCTATTTTGTAAGGAATAGTTGGTTGGGTCTGTTCTAAAATAAAATCTACATAATTGATTTTTTCAATAAAAAGAGAATCTTTTTCCACTTTAGGTAAAGTAAATTCATCTGTTTTAGATAGTGTAATAGAGTTTATATCTACCCCTTTTAAGAAATCAAACAGAATTTTTTTACTAAAAGTAGGAGTTGCTAAACTATATTGTAGAGTATATTTTTTACCATCTTTTTCTCTGTTGATTTCAAAAATAGGTTCATCTCCTAAAAGATTTGTGTATGCTCTGAATTTAACATCTCCTGGTAGGTTTAAATCAACTCCATCATAGAGTACAGAATTTAAATAATTTTGAATAGCAATTAATTTAGTCTCACTCTCTTCTTTAAGAGTTTTGTGGTTTTTAAATACATACTCTAAAACAGAATAAATATTATCTCCTGTTTTAGAACCAGAAATAGCTCCTAATGAAATTGGAAAATAAAAAAAAGTTTTATCTTCATTGAAGATTTTTAGATATAATCTACCTTTTTGCAAAGTAAAATTACCTACTTTTAAGTTTTCTCCAGTTGTATTTATAAACAATTCAGAATTAGCACTATTTAAAGTAGATTTAGTTAAAGGAGAAGCAACTTTTGAAACTTTGCCAAATTCACCAGTAACCATAAATCTATAAACTCCGTCTGTAACAGCAGTAATTTTAGTTTCAATCACTACTCCATCTGGAGATGATTTAATCTTATTGACTGCATCATGTAATTGTTTATGTTCTTTATCATGCCTAAGTTGAAGTTCCTCAGGCCAAGTACTCCTTTCTTGTTTAGTTGGGAGTGTTTCAACGATAAATTCTCCTGTTTCATCAATTTTGTTGTCTTTAATTTTAATAGGTTTATTATTTTCATCTACTAAAACTAATACGGCAGATTTTAATTTATTGTTAGAATCTTTAAACTCTTCACGAAATGTTTTATTATTATACATTTCATCTATAGGTCTCATAATAACAAACTTTAATTTGTTATTTTCTAACCAACTATTTAGATTTTGAGTTTGAGATACTCCATTATTTGTTATAAATGATTCTAATAAACTTTGAAATCTTTCTGTCCTGCCAGTTCCATCAGTTTTTTCTACATCAGTAGTTCTTTTAAAATGGAGTCTTCCATTAAAATCTTGTTTTTCAAGTTGTTCAAGAGGAGCATCCAATTTATTTTGAGATTGAATATCTATTGTTATACCTGTAGTAGGTATAACAGTTTCTATTGTAGAAACTTCAGGTTTAATTTCTTCTTCTTCTTTTTCATTCTCTTCTTCATTAATACCTAGTTCTTCATTTATTTTATTTAATTGATTGTAAAGAGTATCTAAAGCTAATTTATTTTTACCTCCATCAGATTCATTAAATTCTTTTTGAGCCAATTTTTCTGCTTCTTCCTCAGATGCACCATTTTTAATAAATTGTTTTTTTCTGTCTGTGATATCTTTTTCTAATTGCGCTATAGAATATTCAATTTCCTTTTTACGTTTTTTTAAATCAACTTCTTCATCTAAATCTTTATCATACTCTAAAGCATCTGCAACTTTTTCAAGTTCTTCATTTTGTTTTTTAAGTTCTTCTTTTTTAGCTTTTAATTCATCTATTTGTTTTTGAATAGGTTCTTTATCCTCTGCTTCTATAAGTTGTTCATTAAGAATTTGTAATTGAGAATTGATTTCTTCTATTTCTGAAATATTTGAACTTATTTCTTTCTTTATACCTGAAAGATGTTCTTCTTTATATTTTTTTAGATTCTCAAAATTAGCCTCTTTGATAGATTTTAAAAAACCTTGAGAGTAAACATTAAGAAACTTCATATGCTCATTCATGAATTTCTGTCTACCTTCTGGGGTTTGAAACTTATTAGATGAATCAACTATAGAACCTAATGTTGTTTTGAGTTTTTGAAAATCTATCAAAGCATGAAGTGTATCTTCTATCTGATTTTGAGTAAATGCAAATGGTTGACCTGTATATTTTTCATGATTATATCTCAATACTTCCAATACAATGTTTTTATAAGCTCCTATTTGAGCTTTATCCAATTCTTTATCTCCTGCTTCACTAAAGTCTTTTAAATGATTATTTAATAAATCAATGTGTTTATCAAGAGTTTTTAATTTGTCTTGTGTTTCTTTATATAGAACTTCATCTCTACCTTCTTTCATTTCAGACATTAACTTATATGATTCATATAATTCTTGTCTTTCTTGATTAAGAGGTTGTAAGAATTTAGTTTGAAAATTCTCTAAATCTGCCATGTTATAAATCAAATCTTCTGTAAGTGAAGGATTATCAGTTAATAACTTGTCAGTAATTGAATCAACTCTATTATTTATGTTGTTTATATAGGATAAATGAAATGACATTGTATCTTTCATGTCGTTGAAAGCTATAAACTCCATTGAATTTTTATCAAATGGATTTTCCATAGTAGAGTCTATTTGGTCTACTAAATCTTTTATTTTGTTGGCTTCATTTTTTAATTTATCTACATATTCGTCAACTGTTTTAGATTCTGTTTTAGGAATACCAAATAGATTTTTAAATTCTTCATCTGGAAGTTCTTTCAAGGTATCTAATTTTTCCAAAAATGCATCAAATTTACCTAAAGCGTTTGCTGTTCTTACGACATTAAATAATTGTTCATGTTTAAGAGATTTAAATGCTAAAGTATCATTATTTGCAATAGCATCTCTCATTTGGTGCAGAATTATTTCTTGAGTTGTTCTTCCATTAAAGAGTTCAGAATCTCTTGCAACCATTTCATTAAATGCATTTACATCAAATAATTTATTGAAATCGATATTGTTGAATTCGTCAATTATTAAATTTTCTCTTTCTTCAACTTTTTTATCTATTCCTTTAACTGACTCTATACCTTTCTTAAACCCATGAGCAACAAAACCAGTAAGGAAACCCAATAAAATACTTTCTTGTCCCTCAGTATCGCCAACCATTCTTTTAAGACCTTCCCCTTGTTCTTTCAAATAATCTCCAAAACCTCCTCTTATTTCATGATTCCACTTCTTTTTAGCATAAGAGTCAGCAGCTTTATCAAAAGAATACTGAAGTCCTCCTTGAAACATTTCTGTGATGTTATCTCTCATTAATTCTCCCGTCAAGCCACTAATTATTTTTTGAGAACGGGTTAATTCTCTTCTTGCTAGTTGACCTGCTTCATTTAAAGCTAATCTTTCAGCATTTCCTCCTATGCCTTCTAATAATGTATTTCCTACAGTATAACCTGCAAGTGGTTTGAAAAGTGATGAAAATTGAATAGCATCTGATAAGAATATAGTTGCAAAGTTTAAACCATATCTAATATTTGCTGATTCAGATGCAATGTTTTCAATATCTTGCATCTCTATAGAGTTTGGTTCTTCTCCATATTTATCAATATGACTCTTTATCAAATCATTCTTTATTGTTCTATAACCTTCTAATGCTTCTATTGCTGCTTCTCCGTGCGATGCAGCAGCTAAAAATGCAGTAGTTTTTACACCTGTGAGAACTTTTTGTCCTTTAGACATAGCATTAAAATATTCTAACGCCTTATTACCTTTCAAGATAGTATTAGTTAAAAACTCTCCAGTTTTTCCAGTAGTAACTAATTTGGAAGCAATTGTTTCAGCTTTAAATGCTTTTTGTAACCAATTAGCTGCTCTACCTGTTTGTAATGCTATAGTAGGTGCTAACGCTGTTCCACCTGTAACAGTTCCTATAATTGCATCTTGTAAGATGGCTGCTGTCATAGCACCGCCCATGAAACCTAAATTCTTTACAAGTTTATCACCTATGAAGTTTCCAGACATGATGTTTCTAAAAGCTAATGGGTTTTCTCTCTCATCTTGAGAATAATAATTTGGAAACCAATTCTCCATCTTCTCAGAAAAATCCATCATTGCATTAGATACTTTATTATCGTAACCAAATGGATTAAAAGTACTTACAAATGATGAAGCAAATGATGGAAGAAGATACTACCATGCGAAATATGTTTTAGGAAAGATGGAGAAACTTATGTAATAATCCGTCACACGGAGAATTTTCCACGCATCGGGAAGAGCTTTTTGCAGCGATAGAAATTGCATAAACAGAACATAGTACCGAACCGGATAAAACCTTAGCTATCTTGATTAATTTTAAGAAGATGATTTTTTGTAATCAGTATCGAGTAATGTCATTCTGTACCCTACCCCCGATTCTGTAAGAAAAATCTTTGGCTTAGTATGCTCAGCTTCAAATTTTTTTCTTAGCTGTGCTATATAAACACGAAGGTACTGAGTCTCATCTGAGAATGGCTTTCCCCAG
>CAZBRN010000078.1:0-4451 GCA_964494545.1 uncultured Candidatus Saccharibacteria bacterium
GCCCTCACAGGATTTTGAGTCCGGCGTGTCTACCAATTCCACCACTGCGGCTTCAGCTACTTAAAAAGTACGTAAAATTTTGATTATTGCTTGTCGGACAGGGGTAATTGTATCATATATTCGATCTGAGACGCATCCAGCACAATCTGTAGGCATGTGAGCGCCAATCCAGAGGCAAAATCCTGTATACTATCCTCAGTAACCATGACCGATTCTGACAACGATTCTACTTCCAAAAGCCGAAGTCACCCTGGGCAAAATCCAGCGGCTGATTTAATTCGTAAAAAAATTGGCTCGTTATACGAAAAAGAACCTAATGCACTAGACGAAGTAGAAGAGTCGCTCGAACCTCACGCCGAGCTTTCAAAACACCAGATCTACATGCGTCAATTATCCACCTCCGGTAGATCACTTGAAGATATCCAAACGTCTTGGCATCAATACTACACGTCGCTCTCTGACGCAGAAAAACACCAAGTCTGGCAAGAGTTCTACGACGAGCATAAACGGCAAGCTAAGATTGAAAAACAAGTAGATTCTCGTGGGCCGTCTAATCCAGAAAACGATTCGGTAATTATCCCCAATCAGTCAATTTCACTTTCAAACGACGACGACAAGCCCCAGGTTCACTCTGTTGCCGATACTACACCGCGAGGGGCATCCAAGCCAAATATCCCGCGAACAGTGGGGGAGGTAAAGACACAACTGTTGTCGAAAGCTTCCTCGCGAGCCTCGGTAAGACTACGAGCTAAGCAACAATTTCAATCGCTGCTATTTGGTGTGGCTTCTGGTTTGGTAGTTATAGCCATCTTGCTCTTTGGATTTTTCAATGATCGATTCATCGCACCGTTCATCACTCCGAGTAAAAATGTCAGCTCTACTCCGATAATTATTGATGGGTCCAGCAGTTCATTCGATAAAGTTCCGAAAATTATCATTCCGAAAATAAATGTAGAGATACCAGTGGTATATGATGAACCATCAATCGAAGAACATGCTATGCAAAATGCTTTAGAGCGTGGAGTCGTACACTACGCCACCACACCGAACCCTGGCGAAAAAGGGAACGCCGTTATATTTGGGCATAGCAGCAACAACATCCTCAATAAAGGCAAGTACAAATTTGCGTTTGTATTGCTCAGTAAACTAGAGGTCGGCGATACGTTTTATGCCACCAAAGATGGCGTTAGGTACGGGTACCGGATTTTTGAGAAAAAAATTGTCAAGCCAACCGAACTAAGCGTACTCGATAGTACAGCTAAACCGTCAACTGTGACGCTCATAACCTGTGACCCTCCGGGAACCTCACTTAATCGTTTAATTGTTATTGGCGAGCAAATCAGCCCGGACCAAGCATCGAACAAAGCCAGCAGCGTCACTGCACCAAGCACCAAGGCAACAATCATCCCAAGCAACTCCCAGAGTCTCTGGCAACGAATAACAGGCTGGTTCTAATACTTCAATTGATTATTTGAGATTGAGCTTAAGATCTGTTCTCGTTAAAACTGTTTTGGTAGGAGTTGTACTTGACGGTGTAATTGAATACAAGCGAGTATAGCCACGGTCAAACATCGGAATAATTCCAGCGCTAATAGGCGATAACTGATGTTGATTGATGCCATCAAAATCAAATACGTTTATCTTACTATTGGCATTTACGACAATTCGATGTCCATCCATCCATGATGCTTTTGTTTCAACTGGGACGGTAAATGGCATTTGATATGAGTATCGCTTATTAAGTTCGGCATCATAGACTGCGAATTTATTACCGCTTTGTGTCATGAGGAAACGTGTATTAGCTGAAAATAGGACTTGGGTTGGTTTCTCCATTGAAAGAACCGAATAGATCGATGCAGACACTTTTGAGTTTGCTGAAGCAAGCTCTTCTGGGTCTCTAAAAATATATACCTTATTGTCGTCAACTACACCAACTGCGACGTACCAGTGACTGTCATATTCGGCTAGATCGAGTAGGTATGAACCGCTCTGGACCGATCGCTTGAGGACAGTCTTCTTGTTACCATCTTTTAGAATAATGGTTGCTTTGGTTGCATCGGTTGTATCAGTCATTGCATAGAGTATACGTTTGTCGCCATACGATTTATACGAGATGATATCGCGTAACACTTCTGTCTGTAATTTTGATTTGATGTCCGCGCTTTTGAGAACTTTTGTAGACCCATCGTATACATAGAGTTGGTCTGGTTTTTTATCACGCAAAGTAACTAGAGTAGGGGTTATTGATAAAGATTTGTTTACATTCACACTCGTAGCACTAGCGTTAATGTTGATGATAATGAATTCATGCGCATCCCCAAAGGTATGTTTAACAAGAAGGTGCTTGTTGTCGGTTGACCACTCGACCAAACTCAATGATTGCGGCAGGGCAGACGCTGTCATTACATCAGCAGGTAGCGTGAAATTGGTTGCTGGCGCTTTAATATCGTTCGCATCGAAAACATCAAATGTTGTTATTGCGTCAGCGCGCTGAGAGATAATCCATCTACGGTCGAGACTTTGTGATGTGAAACTTGGTGCAACTTTAAAGATGTGTCGTTCAACGGCCTTTAGCTTGGACGGGAAGAGTACCGGATACACCAATCGTTCAATGCTGCTACCAAGAAGCGTAAACGTCCTTTTCCACGTTTGATATCCATCACGTTTGAGCTCAACCGTATAGTTGCCAGCAGGTACAGTCAGTCGTTTATCGGTCGTCCCGTTTTCTTTACCATTTAGATAGATAGTGGTCGATTCAGGTGCTGAATTTGTAAAGATGAGCCCATTCTGGATCACTTGGCCCGTTTTGTGATTTACGTCAAACCCATAAGACTGAAGGACCAATATTGTTGATCCAAGTAAAATAGCTAACCCCATTAATAAATAACTTGTAAATAGCCGTCTTTGATGTGCGCGTTTCTTTGCTGGGTCTAGAAAATCCATGTATTTTTGTTTCGTTTAATTGCAATATATTTGATTATACGCCTCTTGCCATTAAACTTCCAAACACTTGCAGGGACAGGACATAGCCAGTACAATTATGACCATAAGCGTGACAAGAAATCTTTTGCCACAGAAAGAAACACTTTGGGTACCCGAACAAATACTATAACAATCAACGGGAAGATATATGACGCAACTACGGGCAAACCGCTACATACTGCTGCTATGATATCCAAAAAAGCTACGCCAAACCCATCGAGCCGTAAGGTTATTTCAGTGGTGAGTGATGAACAAAAACCACAACCGATTGTCAAAAAGACCGTTTCTCGCACAAAAGCTGTCAAGAGCTCCAATGTACACTCCCACGCCCAAAGTTCAAAAACACTGATGCGGACTGCAGTAAGACGACCTTCAGCCAGTGAAACTGGCAAAACAGCAATCGTCACCTCTGGGCTATTACGCCAGCCTGAACATCAAGTTTTCAATCAACCCAAAACCAAAGATCATCACGCTTCACCTATTGTTAGAAGTAATAAGATTCACCGATTCGGTCCGACTGCTACTACTACCGTCCAAAGGAGCACCAAAGCCATCCCCGTACAGTCAGCTCCGAAGCATCGCGATAGTGCTACTGCCGCTTCTTCAGTGTTTGCACTGAAACAAGCACCTCCCATCAGAACAAGGACTCAAAAATCAGGTTCAACTGTTCTTCAAAATGCACTGTCCAATGCCAGCTCACATCAGACCGTTACCATTGGACGGAAGAAAGCTCGCTCATCAAAACACATGGTTGTGCGAATTGGCGCCAGCCTAGCAGTCATTGCACTGTTGGTTGGATTTTTCGGTTATAGTGCAGTGCCGGAGCTATCTGTTCGATCTGCTTCACGACAAGTAGGCTTTTCAGCTCATATCCCGAGCTATAAACCAACCGGTTTTTCTCTCAATCGATCTGTTGAGCACACCGATGGCCAGGTTAAAATTAGTTACATCTCAAACACCGACAATCGATACTACACGATGACGCAGTCAAAATACCAAGACAATCAAGAAGGACTCAACCAGCAGACTCTCGAGTCTGGGACGTCCAATTACCAAATAGAAGAGGTTAAAGGCCTAAAAATCTACATCCGCAACGATGGAACCCAAGCATCTTGGGTAAACAAAGGGGTCTGGTACACCATAGAGGGCACAGCAAATCTCTCGAACTTTCAATTTACCAAAATAGCCTCCAGCCTCAACTACAACTAGAGGTTTCTCCTCTAACAGATGAGTAAAATGTGATTTTACTCATCTGTTAGAATATTTGTTTCAATATAAGGCATAGACGGGTAGTCTCATTCGACTATCAGGCTATTTTGCCGTACAATAACAGAGATGAAACACCAAAACGTCCGTACTCGATACGCGCCGAGCCCAACAGGGTATCAGCATGTTGGCAATATCCGAACAGCACTTTTTGCATGGCTCGTAGCTCGACAAGCAAAGGGCGCATTTATCGTTCGCCTTGA
>CAZBRN010000079.1:0-4451 GCA_964494545.1 uncultured Candidatus Saccharibacteria bacterium
GCGGCGACGGCAACGGCAACGACAGGATAATCGTCCTCGGTGCCTCTCGTCGCTCTCCGTGGCTCTGGTGAGGCGTAGAGGGCATATCCGCCCGCGCTTCCCCGCGTACCTTCGCGCTCATCCTCGCCTCCTCGCTCGCCCCACCGCGCCCGGCGGTCAGGCGGCACGCCTCACGCCGATACCTCGATTGACGACTCAACCTCATTACCCCAAACGTGCCAGTTGAGACGGTGGCGGCGGCTGAACATCTCCAAGTAGGGGCCAGGGCTGACCGCCTCAACCATGTCTAGGAAATGCTCAGGCTTGGCGCTGTGCTGTCGGCGCTTCCACTCCCACCAGTTGCGCTCTACGCGGCTCTTAGCCTTCAAAGAACCGCGACGGCAGAACAGGACGTATTCGGTGCAGATGTTGAAGGTGGGGAAGCCTGCGAAGCCTCGCGGCGTCTTGACCCACACCAGCAGCGTCGAGTACTTGAAGCCCCACGCCTCGGCCACGGCAAACGCGGCGGGCAAGTGGGTGTTTGTCGTCCACAGGTAGAGGTGGGCATCGGGGGCGGCGAGATCGGCCACAGGCAACGCGGCTATCTCCGCGACACTCAGCGTGTCGTAGGGGACCGCCGACCGCGCTTCGCGGGTCGTGGCGAATCCCGGCAGCGTGGTCTTGTAGCGCCACGGCGGGTCAGCCACAATCGTCGCGTATTGCCCTGCCGGTGTCGTCGTCGCCACAATCGCGCTCGCCATCACGCCCCCTCCCGCACGTTCGCGCCCACCGCGCCGCCCACTGCGAACCGCAACGCCCGTAGTTCCGCCCGCCGCATGGCCCGATCCGCCGCACGCCTGCTCACCCGGTAGAGTCGCGCGCAATGGTTCGGGCGCATCTCGCGTGACCACAGCGCAAACAGACGTTGCGACAGCGCGAACGCTTGATCCACCAACTCGTCAGACATCATCCCTCCCCTCGCAGCCACCGCACATGCGGGTGATCGTCGCCCAGATACGCCGCTTGCTCGTCGGCCATCGCCCGCGTCATCGGTCCTACTTGGTCGAGCGTTTGGGGCCAGTAGGACCGATGCGCGTGGCTGTTCAGCACCGCCAACCGTCGCGGGCGGTCCCGCAGCAATGCCTCGACGCGACGGCCGTTCTCTGGGTCGAGGCGTTGGATGCTCATCGACCCTCCTCGTTCATCCGATAGGACTGGATCGCCTGATAGACCTTGTGTGCGTTCAAGTTCTGGAAGCGGTGCAGCGTGCCCGAGGTGGTCTTGACGTTGCACCAGTCGCCCCAGGCGTAGGTGTCGCCGGGGGTGATCTGCGCGTAGACCTCGACTATCTCGGCGGGGTTGATCAGGATGTTCCGCCCTTCTGTGTCGCAGCCCTCGATCATGTCGACGCCCCCTCCCGCACGTTCGCGCCCGCCACCCGCGCCACCGCGCCAGCGTCTACGTCGGCCAGGCGTCCCGACACGACGAGGGTATATCTCCTCATGCCTGTACTCGTCTTTTCCCCGGTCGGCTGGTACAGCAACTCCCGCCCGATGCGCGGCTGCTCACCCGCCACCGGGGAGACGCAGACCGCCTCGCCGCCGAGGGCGGGCCGGATGGCGATGTCGCCCTGCCTGGGGCCGTTGGCGAAATAAATCAGGTCGTCCGGGCGATACTGGCCGCTCATGTGCCCACCTTCGGTGTACCGGCACGCCATCCGGCGATGCGCTGCTCAGGGGGTGGTCCATCCCTGCGCCCGGTGGGAGCGCCGTGGACAGCCCGTATACCGGGCGGTTTCTCAAACCGCGACCAGTGCTGCATCAGCGCGTTCGGGGTCAACTCCATATCCGGCCAGGCGTCGCGGTAGCGGCTGGCGCGTAACCGGATTTCCTCGGGGGTCGCTCCGAGCACCCGCAGATCGCGGACGACCTTGCCGTAGTTGCTTTTCTCCGGGGGGGTCGCCGGTTCAACGCCCGTAACCTCAACCAGCACATCCCACCACGGATTTTTCTTTGACGGCGCGACAGCGCCAACATCCGGCGTTGGGGCGGCTGGCGGTGTCGGTTCGGGAGCCGCTTCCGGCGCAACGGTATTCTCTTGGTCCGGTTGGGTTAGGTTGGGTACGGTACGGTTAGGTACGGTACCTGCGCCGTCACGCGGATGTCCATCGGATGTCCGTGGGACATATCCGTTACGTGACCAGGACGGCGCGGGGTTGTCCGGTTGACGGCGCGATTCCCGCTTGCGTGCGGCGTCTTTCTCGCGCTTCTCGATAAGTTTCCCGGCGTAGGCGTGCCAGTCGTGGATGCGTGCGGGGTGGTCGTCGCCTTCTTCCTCAACGAAGCCAGCGTAGGTGAGCGCGGTGCAGAACTCGGCCGGGTCGCCCTCCCACTCCGCGCCCTCTGCGACATCCTCGACCTCGATACCGGCGAGGGTGCCATCGGGTGCGTTGTCCATGCACCACCACCAGAGGCAGTGCAGGTGCCCGATCGCCGTCACCTTGGAGATGCCGAGCTTACGGGCCAGTCGGCCGGTCTTGCGGTGGTTGCGGAGAGATTGGTGCGACTCGATCCACATCAGCGGCCCCCTTCCTTCGGCGGCTCGCGATGCTCTGCATCCCAGAGGTTCATGATGTAGGCGTGGCGAATGGCACCGGCTAACTGGTCAACCGATAGATCGCCCGCTGCGCGTCGCCTCTCGATGAAGGCAATGTCTCGGTCGGTGAGGGTGGCGTGGTCGCCGCGCTCGACCTTGGCCCGCTGCGCTTCGTAGATCGTCCACCAGTGGCGCACACCATTTTTGTCGAGGGGCTGGTCTACAAACTTGGCTCGAATGAAGGCTTGGCGTTCGGGATTATCGATCATGAGGCACATCCTCTCGGACGCGGAAAACCCCACAGGTAGCTCCGGTGCTTGTCGAGGGCAACGGACCTGTGGGGTTTTCCAAGTTATAAGAATAGCACACCACCGCCGTGTGTAGCGGAAGTTGTGCGGAGTTGGATTGTGTTCGGAACATTGGCGCAAGCGCCGAGCGTCCCGTTGCCCTCGACGTAGAAATAATAGCACACCTCGCGTCAAATTGGTAGTGTTTGCGCCACTTTTCGCTACGTCGCCGCCAGGTCGTCGGCCCTGGTCAGCGTCAGCAGCCCGTCGTCAATCAGGTGTACTTGCGGATAATCTGCATGTACTTCCGCACCTCGGCCCGGTCGGACTCTTTCTCGCGCTCGCTCAGGTCGGCGTAGGGGGTGTCGATTTGCCGCTCCCACCGTTCGACTAGCTCGGCGGGGATGACGAGTGCCCCGGTCATCCCGCCGTCTTGCCCGATGTGGGGGCGGCACTTGCTGTGCAGGTAGCGTTGCCAACTCGCCCACCGCTCATGCTCCAGCGCGGCGAGTTCTTCCATCATCACGGCGGCCTGCATCTTCGTGGCCTGTGCCTCAACGTCGCTCATCGTGGCGCCTCCTGTCGTGCGATGTCGTACTCCCTGGTCAGCGCGGCGAGGATGGCGGCGGTGGGGGCGAGCGTGGTCATGCTTCGTCCTCGTCGTCCTCGCCGTCGTAGACCATGCCGCTGCCGTTACAGGTGCGGCACCATTCCATGAGGTCATCGAGGCCCATGCGCGTAAACTCGCTCCCGGTCCCCTGACAGTCGGGGCATTGCATCCAGTCGTCGGTCACACCGCCGAAGGTCACGGGGTCATAGCTGCCTGTCTCGCTCATCTGCCCCCCCTATCCCGCCACGCTGAGCGGTGCCGGTGCGCTGGCCTTGCGGTTGGCCTGGATGCCCCGCACCTTCTCGTTGATGCGCTCCTTGGTGGCCTCATCGAAGCGCCCGCCCTGCTCCCGCGCGTACTGCACGATGGCGGCGTAGGGCCGTCCGTCCTCGTCCATCTCGCGCAGGGTGGCGAGCACCATGTCGATGGGCACACCGACCGGGGCGGGCGGGTTCGGACGCTCCTGGGGCATCTGGCGGGCTACCTGGGGGCGTGGTCGAGTCTGTTGGTCTACCGGGCTGTCTACGATGCGGTCGCCCTCGTCCAACTCTTCCCCGACGAATTGGGTGCCGTAGCCGAGTTGGGCCAGGGCGCGGCCTAGCGCTTTTGTGGCGGCCTTCTCGATATAGTCGCCAAAATCGCGCGGTGTCTCGCTGCCGTAGTCCTGCGCCCGCCCTCCACCGGGAATCATCACCTGGGCCTTGAAGACGGCGATGTCGGGGCTGATCTCGATGTGCTCGACTTCGGTGATGGCGTCGGGGTGATCGTCGCGCAGCCACACCAGCCGCCATTTCACGTCGAGATATTCGGCGTTGCCGCCCTTGCCCTTGATGTTGCGTAGGTGCTTGCTCGGGTCGAATGTCACGCCTGCCCCCCTTCTTGCTCCACCGGAACCCAAATCTCACCGGCGATGATCCGCCCGATGCAGCGATGATTGACACCGTAGTCCCCGGCGAGGTCGCGTTGTGTGACGCCACCAT
>CAZBRN010000080.1:0-4406 GCA_964494545.1 uncultured Candidatus Saccharibacteria bacterium
TAATCCAGCTATGGTGGCTTACTACAAAGCCTTGGAAGACCGTAATCTTAAAGCACAGGCTACAGCAGCGGATCAGGCTCTGGCTCAACGTGGTGGCCTGCTTAGTCAGGGTACACAGGCTGCTGGTGTTCCGTTACAGATTGCACAGCAAGGGACTAGCCAACTATCTCTTGGTGCAAACATTGGCAACACATCCTTTAGCAATGGGCTACAAGGTGCTCAGTTGGGTGCTAACATTGAGAAGGCTGGCTTAGATGCTGGTGTTAATGCTCGGATGACTGGAGCAGGCACCACAGCCAACCTGTATCGTCAAGGGCTGGATACTGGGTTGAATACCCGGCTTCGTGGTGCTGACCAAGTTACCGGACTCTTTGGCAAAGGCTTGGACTACAACTTAGGCCAGCAAGGCGCAGGTATCCGTACTAATCTGGATTACAGTGCTAAAGGGATTGATTCGTCTACTCAACAGTACGTCAACGCTATCGGTCAGCGGTATGACGGCAACAGAGCCGCTACCAATGCCCTGTTTAGCCTGTTGTCTGCTATTGCCCGTGGTAGTGGCAAAGCAGCCCCTGCACAGGGTGGTAGTGCTACTGACTACATCGGACAGATTACCAGTTACTTAAAAGGACAGGGCATGTCAGACACCCAAGTCCAGCAAGTCATCACAAGCTATGGCGATCAAGGACAGTTTCTAGACTCCACAGCCAGTGGAATTAGCAACAGTGTTTGGGACCCGTTACAGGACCTTTAAGGACTAATATGGCTCAAGAAGAATCAATGTTTGGTCCTACACCGTTGGCTATTCAGGACCAGTTAGACAGTCAGTTTATCAAGCAGAATAGTAGCCTTGATTTAGGAAATATGTCTGCTCGTGCTGGGTTGGCCCTTGGCAATGGGATTAATGGCTTGTTAGGTCGTGAAGACCCTAGAGTTCGTCAGGCTAAGACGATGGAAGAGGTTAAGAACGAACTCCGACAAGAAGGTGTTGATCCTTCACAACCTGATGAGTTCTATCCTGCTCTTATCAAGAAGCTCAATAGCAAAGGACTGACTGAGCAGGCTATGTCGGCTGCTAATGCTTATCGTGCTCAGGGGCTGTCGAGTGCTAAGACGGCTTCAGAGATCGGTAAGAACAACGCTGCTGCCTATGCTTCTATGCGGGAGAAACTTAGTCCTTTAGGAAAACTACAGGCTGAGTATGCTGATGCTGTTGCTCGTGGTGACGACAAGAAGGCTAAAGAGTTACAGGATGCTATTAACCTAGCCAATCAGGGTAATTTGGAGAAGACTGTTGAAGGTGTTCCCGGTAAAGAAGGCTGGCAACGTGAGGTGCTTCGTTCTCGTGATGGTAAGTTAGTCCACGAAGGCGAGCCCTACAAGAAAGCTCCTTTGATTGACCAAAGCTCTAAAACTGAAGGACAGTTCTATTTAGAAGCTGGTAAGGATGCCCTGAAGAAATGGAATGAAGGCCAACAAGCCTACGTGAAACTTCAAAGCCCTATTCAGCAGCTTACTTCGCTGCTCAAAGAAGACCTTACTTTAGGCTCTGGCGCTAACCTGTACAACGAAGCCTTACGGATTGCTAACACGTTTGGTATCGGTACTGAAGAGGCTAAGAAGTTAATTGATTCTAATGATGCTCTTAGCTCTTTAGCCATTCGAGTTGTGCTGCCGAAGATGAAAGAACTTGGTGGTTCTGATTCTAACGAGGAACTTAAACAGTTGCTGGCTTCAGGACCTAACGCTAAAGTCTCTAAAGAAGCTTTGCTGAGGCAGATTAAGTGGTTCTATCAAGATGCTGCTAACCACGCTAAGATTAAGCAGGCGGCTGCGAAGTTGATTAAAGAGGGTGCTCCTCCGCAGGATGCTTGGGCTGCTGCAATGGGCGAGGTTGATGTGGTTGCTCCAGAAGGTTTAGACAATATCCTCGCTAAACCGACTGCACAGCCTACACAGCCTAAACCGCCTGCAAAGCCTGCTCTAAAGACCCCTCCTGGTGTAGACATTGAAGCCGCTAAAGCACAGTATCGTGCTCACTTAGGAAAGATTGCTAAAGAAAAAGGCTGGACACAAGAGCAACTGAACGCAGTCATTAAGAAGAACTTAGGAGAATAATTTGGCAGACCTTATTGATACCCCCAAGCTGAAGTCGCTAGGTAGGGAAGCCGCTGGCGGGTATATCAGCGGGTCTATGGACATTGCTGGTGGCGCTACTGATGTTGCAAGTAAGTTGCCTCCAGCAGTCCTGTTTAGAGTTATTCAACGTATCCTTCGTGGAGAAGACCCTACAAAGGTCTATGAAAGTCTTAACAAGAAAGACTTTAAAGAGTCTGTCTCCAGTGCCACAGACATTCCTGTAGCGGAGGATTGGTATACCAGAGATAAGAGCAAAGCAGGCGACTTAGCCCGTGCTGGTGGCGAAGGTGCCGCTGGTGTCACTTCTATTCCTTCTGCTGTTATCGGTGCAGTCTCTAACATGATTGCAAAGACTGTTTCGCCTGATAGCAAGGTTGGACAGTTCTTTATTAACGTATTAGGTAACTTTGTCGGTAGTGCTGCGTTACGTGGTGGCCGTAATCTCTTATCCGGTGCCGGTGCTAAGCCTGTTCCGGCTAGTGCATTTCCTTTAAGCCGCTCTGAAGCTACCAATAGTAACGCTACAGCGGCTGCTGAGTCTGCTGCTGCCTCCAGTTCAGCCAGAATGCCCGGTAAAGACATCACACTAGGCGATGCAGTGGCTAAGTGGGATCAGGTACGGGCTGATAAGGCAAAGGCTGCTTTGTCCAAAGCCATGAAAGTGGAAAACTCTGCTGCTGTCGGCAAGAAGGTTGCAGACACTTACACAAGCATCAAGGATGAATTAACAGCAGAGCATCGTAAACTGGCTGAAAGAGACTTTGGTCGGGCTCATCAGTTAGGCGGTGACCGCGCTATTGTTGACCTAGCACCTGTGCAGGACGCTTTAGACACCCTGATTAAGAAGTATGGCGGTGATGTCAGCGATGCTGCAACGGTCCGTAAGTATAATCAGTTGGTTGAACTACGCAGTAAGATTAAGCCGGGACAGAAAGCCACTGTGCAGGAAGTCCAGAACATGCTGGAGAGTTATGGCAACGTAGCCTTTGGTAAAGGTGATATGTTTGTTGACCTGGCTCCTGGTAGTTCTATCGGTGATGCGAAGTTACTTGGTGGCGCTTGGAAGGATGCCCTGAACAACACAGCCAACAGTGCACAAAATCTTCGTGATGTTGCTGCTGCAAAGGCATTGATTCGGGCTAAAGACAACTTCGCTAGTCGTCTTAACACAATTACTGATTGGGCTGAGCAGCCTATCGCTAAACAGTTTTTAGAAACCGCTACAACACGTCCAGAAGACATTGCAGACCGTTTAGCTGCTATGACACCTACTGAGCGGGCCTTTGTCACTAAGACGCTTTCTAATCCTCAGTATGCTGGTACTCTGGATACTATCCGTAAGAACTTCTTTAATAAGTTCCTGGAAAGTGGTGATGTGGTTGGGGCTAGTGCTCGACAGCCTACATTTAGCCTTCAAGGCTTCTTAAATGGCTATGAGAGTGTGGTTAAGAAAGACCCTGAGATGGTGTCGTTCTTGTTCCCTAACCCAGCAGACAAGGCAAACTTCTTATCGAAAGTAGAGACTGTCAAGAAAGCATTGACTGATGCGCCTGCACAGCAAATCCCTCACATTGGAGAGAAGTTAGCGGTAGGTGGTGCTCAGTTTGCTTCGGGCTACGGTGTTCCTGGAAGGGCTGCTGCCGGAGCCTATGAAGGCTTGAAGATGGTCCTTAAAGATAAGAACGTTGTCTTCAATACCTTATTCAATCCTGAAGTGCGTGCTAAAGACTTAGCCGACAATGCTTGGCAGTTATCTGCTCCGGTACGTTATGGCAAAGTCTTAGGCGGAGCAGGCTTACAAGGCAACGTCGCACAGCAGGGCTTTGTTAATACACCAACTAAAGAGGAAGAAGGTATTCCGTCATTTGAAGAGTTCACTAAACAGTCTACTCAATTGCCTGAACAGCCTATCTCTCCTGAAGCTCCTCCTGCTGTGGTTCCTCCTACCGCACCTGACGAAACAGGGATTCCTTCCTTTAAGGAGTTTCTTAACACTCAAAAAAAAAGTAGTGGTAAACTCTCTTTAGAGGATGCAATCAGGAAAGCAGAAAGCAATGGGAATCCCTACGCATTTAATCTTAAATCGGGAGCTATGGGGCCTGACCAGACCATGCCGGCCAATGTAGCCAAACTAGGAGGAGGAAAACTTAATCCTCTAAAGCCTGATGAGTCTGCCCAACTGAAAGGAATGCTGCTTAGCCAGATTAAACAACGCTATGGCAACGATACAGATAAAATCCTAGCCTCTTACAATTGGGGCCAAGGAA
>CAZBRN010000081.1:0-4335 GCA_964494545.1 uncultured Candidatus Saccharibacteria bacterium
AGAGGTATCTCTAGGAAGCTTACTCGGCTGCGACTTCCGACACAGGTGATTCCTGCGCTTCGACCACAGGAGCGGATTCTGCGGCTACTGCTGCGGCGTTTGCTTGTGCGTCTGTGAGGAGCGTACCAATCGTCGCTTCAAGCGTCGCGTCTGGGAACTGTTCCATATGAAGCACGACTGCATCCTTCGAGACTTCATTCGCGGCGAGGTATTCCATTACTTCGCTAGAAAAGCCCTTCTCGGAAAGTTCGGCGAGTTGAAGTTGTGGGATGACTACAGAGTATTCTGTCATAAGATTGTGGATAACTAGTTAGTACCTTCATTCTACCATGGACACTTGATGAATCGTCCAGTCTTCCTATGTCTACAACGGATATTTGGCTCTACTAGCACCTCCTTCATTGAGCTAGGTGCCTCCTCCGTAGCGTTTGGATTGGACGTCTCGAATAGCGTTGACGTCACTTTTGATGTCTGAGAGCGACGTTAGAGCCTGTGAAAGAGTAGCTTCTTGTCTTGCCCCCTGCTCTCGTAGGCTAGAAATGATTTCCGTCTGTTTATCGACAATAAGACCGAGCTGATTCACCTTGTTGTACATTATGCCGAAGGTAATACTTGCCCCCGCAATAGTGAGCACAAGCCCAATGGGGATAAGCGTGTCTTTTGAGATAATGTGGGAAATCTCTTCTGGCATATTTCACTGTCCTTTTACGTACTCACGAGCCATGTTTACGACACCGCTGGAAAAAGCGCCCCAAGCTGCCACGGCGGCTTGTCTCCACTCGATAACGTCTCCCGTAGCCAGATAGTCAGAGACTTCTGGAATAAGGAGAACGAATGCTGCGAGTAAAGCGCCGCCGGAGGAGATGGCGAATCCATTCAATGTTTTTTTGATGGACACTTCATCCATCGTGAGAGCTTGTTGTTTCATAGTCTTTCTATAATTGTACACGATTTACGGCTGCGCTGCGACCCGTTTCCGCCACTCTTGCCGTGTACGGGCGATCCGTGACCCAAGGGGCTGAGGTGATGGTGAGGTTTCTTCCGTTGCCAGAGGTGTCGGCGACCGTTACCCCAGACCCTGCGGAGAAGTCGTACGAGGCAAGAAGGTTGGTTTCTGCAGGTGCTGTTCCATTTCGTGACCAGGCCATAACTTCCGCGGCGGTAAGCTCTCGCCCATAAATACGCGCGTCGTAGCCTAAGTTTCCAAGCGCGGCAAGTGAGGCACTAAACGGAAATCGTCCAGCCACGATAATTCCATCCGTGAAGGCAACGGCGGTTCCTGTGCGTGTGTAGATCGTGAAGCCGTCTGCATAGAGCGTCCCACGAGCGTTCGTCGAATCCCAAGTGATAACGACAGGGGTCATGCGCCCAATATTTACTCTCGCCGTTGATGAGATAGTGCCAATAGGGTCAGAGAGCACCCACTTTCCATCGGTAAATACACCAATAGAGTTATTCGTCGGGCTCAACGTCACGCCAAACCAGTCCTGACGAGTACCTGTAAGCCCCAGCGGATCAATCCATGCGAGAAGAGAGAACGAACCAGAAGGGCTGATACCAGAGTTTACCGCTGACTGAGCGACATACGCGGTGTTATTCGGGAAGGAGATCGCGCTACGGGTACTCGCAAGCGCCTGATTGATACGAGGTGGGACAATCGTCCAGCCTGTCGTGTTGTTTCCGTACGATTCACGAGCAACGAAGGTTGCCCCTCCTGAGCCTAAACAGTCGAAGATCGACATAAAGCGGCTACCCACCGTCCCAGAAGCCACAGATAGCGTGTACTGCGTGCCTGGTACATCCGACAAGAATGTCACAGGGCGATCTATGCTGCTATTAATGGTGAAGTTTGTTGCTTGATATGTTCTAGCGGACTGCCAGACAATTGTTTTTGGCCCCGTGACTTCCACTGTTGTAAACACTCGTGTCCCGCCATTGGAGAATGCGATGGGCCCTGTACCTCCAGGGGCAATACGAAGCGTGCCTACTGGCGTCACTCCTGTACCGAGAGCTAAAGTTTTTAGCGCACTTGACGTATCGGTGACGTAGATCGTCGCTGAAGCTCCACTGAACGTGAGGCCCGTTACTGTACCTGTGTTAAACACCGTCCCCGTACCCGTAAGCGTCCAGGTGCCGGAACCCATGGTGATGACACGAGTCTTTGCGTTGCTTGAGCTGAACAGGCCACAGGTGACGTTATAGCCGTTTGCGCTGAATGTTCCATATTCAACTTGAAAAGTGCGGTTTGTTGGTACCGTAAGAGCGTCTTGCAGGGTATACGAGCCAAACGGAGCACGAATCACGAAGTTTTGTGAGAACGAGTTCCCGGCGCTTGTAATCGTGCTAGCGCTCGTAGAGTTGAGGTACAGCTCGTCGCTCCCAGTGATGGTCATCCCTGATTTCAGCGTAATAGATCCATACAAGAAGTTTCCAATAACAGCGCTTGAACGGAACGTAAGAGTAGGCGACGTAGCACACGAAGCGAATGACAGGTCACCACAGAGCGTCACTGGGTCCATCGTCACCGTTTGGCCTGCCGTAGCAAGGGAGTTTGCGTCAAAGGTAGCGCTATCTTGCGGGAGCGGGAAGTCTACGCCTGTAGCGCCTCCGCTCGTGAGCGACCAATTAGCCGAATTGGAGAAGTTGCCGCCAGTTGCGCTTGACCAGAACAGAGCTCTTGAAGAGTCGAACGTGATACCTGAGTTATTCCCAGCATTTCCAAGACGAGTACCCGTAGCCGTGACGCCCGAGATGGCAATGTTGCGGAAGTTGACGTTAGAGAAGTTCACTGAACCAACCGTGATGGTTCTTTGTACCTCATAGAATGCCGTACCGGCCCCAAGGACTAGCGGCATATACGTCGAGCTGAAGCCGGTGCAGGTGAATGTCCCAGTCACAGTCTGGTTAAGGGTTATAACAAGTCTTGCCGCAAAATCCTGTATCCCGTTGAAAGTGAGGTTGGCAAAGGTGCTTGTATACTGCACCACGCCAAATCGTACACCGTTGAATACTACGTTATTATACGTTTTTCCTCCTCCGTCAAAAGTGGCAGCAGCGGTACCCGTCCCAGTACCCGTGAGTGTAATCGTTGATGTACCGGCGTTCAGGGTCAAAGCCGTGGCGTTTCCACCACTTCCGTTAGAGACGGCCCACACCGTAGCGTTTGTACCAGTAAGTGCAATTTGTGAAGCGCCTAGTGTCAGCACTCTCGTATTCGCATTCGCTGAGGCAAACAGCCCCCAAGAACAGGTCTGGCCGTTGGTGTCGAGGGTGCCGGCTGTGAGCGTAAGCGTTCTTGTCGAGCCAAGTGTAAATGCGTCTTGAAGTGTCCAGGTTGCGCTAAATCCGCCAAGCGAAGCGAGGTTGATCGGAAAATCAATCGTTTTTCCGTTTGTCGTGATCGTGAAGCTATTCCCTCCAGTTGGTTGGCCGATACCCGTTAGCGTCCCCGTGCCAGTCCCAACCGTCATACCAGCGCCCAGCGTTAAGTTTCCAGACATGGAAAACGAGTTGTTTGTCCACGTGCCGGTAAACCCGGTGAAGTTCAAGCCTCCAAGCGTGGTACTTGCTGTGATAACCACCGTGTCAGAACCAGCGGTGATGTTGAAGTCTGGGTAGTGCAGCGAACTTGTGCCGTTGTTGATCGTTCTTGTGCCAGTTGACCCTGAGTAGTTGCAAACAAACGCATTCCCTTTGTTGAAGGTAAGGTTCGTCGTCGTCGCCATACTGAAGATCGTGGCGGCATTTCCGGTGAGCGTCCAGGTGCCTGCGCCCATCGTGAGAGTTCTTGCTCCTGTTCCAGACACGCCAAGCGTCGCCATAGTTGGGCTATAGCCGCCGCCGTCAAACGTCCCGGTAAACGCTCCCATGCTGATCGAGTTGACCGTTGGGCTGTAGCCAAGAGTCACGGTGCCACCTCCTGAAGAACCGTCCATGATAACGTCATCGCCTACGCCAGGTACAGAAGCGCCGGTAGCGCCTCCTGACGTTGCAGACCAGATGGACGTGTCGACTGCATCCCACACAACAGAACCTCCTCCGGTGATTAGGTACCTGCTTGCCATAGTGTATTCAATCTAAAAGCCGCCGCTTATGTAGCAGCGGCTTCTTGTGAGTTAGATTCTTGCGGGAAGAAGTAGAACGCTTTTTCTAGTGCTTGTTTTGGCGCTTTTGCGTCTTCTTCTACTTTCTTCCCTCGCTTATAGGCTTCCATGTAGTCTGCGAAGAATCCAGGGAGGTCGTCGAATGGATCAACCATACGAACCTGTGTCTGCTGGATGAACTCACCTTCTTTTTCCGGGTGAGGAACGGTCACGATCTCATCGACGCCATAAG
>CAZBRN010000082.1:0-4306 GCA_964494545.1 uncultured Candidatus Saccharibacteria bacterium
ATGACGGCATCATTTAAGTATTCAACGAGGATGGTGTTCTTTGAACCACCACCGTCCATGCCGCCGAGACCAACGATACTGAGTCGAGGTGTGTCATCGACAAAGTTTGCTCGACGAGTTTGCTGATTTTTGCTGCTGGCGTCTAAGTGTTGGCTGGCGATCCTTGTAGCATCTTCTTGATTTCGTTTCTGCGCGCGCATTGCTGCACCCCGAGAAACGCTACGTCCTGCGTGTGCAGGCTGAGACGGGTTGGTGCTTGGCCGACGGTTATTGTTTTTGTTATTTTGGTTGCGACCCTGACCTTGTCGGTTTGGTCGCGGATTTTGTGGTGGGCGCGAATTGGTATTCGGCTGTCCACTATTTTGGTTTGGTTGATTGTTTGGATTCATAATCCTTCTTTCTTAGTTTATAAGAGTTACTTTGTAATCTGTGTAATTGTTTTGAAGTCTTCGAGTAACGTTTGTCGCAATTTGCCGTTATAAAGGGCTGCTGCTGGGTGGTATAACGGAAGTATTGTCCAGGTATACTGCTTACTCTCCACTTCAACTGATATTTGTTGGGTTTTGCCATGGATGGCACTGATCTGTAAACCCGGCAGGAAGCAATTGGTACTGTGGCGACCTAGGGTCACGACTACTTTCGGTGCAATTGAAGCCAACTGGGCATACAGAAATGGCATAAAGGCCTCCTTCTCTTCACGAGACGGATCCCGATTCTTGGGAGGTCGATATTTGACGATATTGGTAATGTAAATGTTCGTTCGATTGAGCCCGACTGATTCCAGCATTTCGTCGAGGAATTTGCCGCTGGCTCCAACGAATGGCTCGCCCTTTAGATCTTCGTTCTTCCCTGGTGCTTCGCCGATAAATACGACTTTTGCTTCGGGGTCGCCGGTGCCGAACACCAGGCTTTTGGCTTGCTTGGCCAAATCTGGACAGATATTCTGCGCAAGTATATCTGCCTTGATCTGATCAAGTACCTGTTGTTTGTTCACCCTTATTTTGGACTCTTAATTGCTGAGATTAATCTGTTAAAACCAAACCCTATGAGCAAAAACAAAAGGCCGTACTGTTGCAGACTGCCAGTGTCGGTTGCTCGTAGGAACATCAGGGATGCCCCTACAAAACTAAGCACGCCGATGGTGAGTTTACCGAATCTTGATGCGAAAAATGATGTGTGTTCTTGCTTTGACACGAGAGTACCTTCTATTTTTTATCTTTTAATTCGCGAGCAGCGGCTTTCATGCTCAATTGCAGACGGCCGCGGTCGTCGATAGCTACGAGCTTAACGGTCACTCGGTCGCCTTCTTTGACTACGTCGCTCGGGCTATTGACGCGTTCTTCACTCATTTCACTCACGTGAACCAGGCCGTCTTTGCCCGGCATGATCTGAACGAATGCACCGAAGTCCATGACCGTCATAACAGGTACGTCTTTGTAGATTTTGCCTACTTCAGGCTCAGCCACAATGCTCATAATCCACTCACGTGCTGCATTGATGCTTTCGCCATCAGGGCTAGCAATCATGACTGTTCCGTCATCTTTGATGTCGATTTCGGCACCGGTTTCGCCAGTGATCTTTTGGATCATCTCGCCACCCTTACCGATTACTTCGCGGATTTTGTCTGGGTTGATCTTGATAGATTCAACTCGTGGTGCATATGGGCTGAGTTCTGGTCGTGCTTTAGAGATAGTTTGCATCATGCTCTCTAAGATGAACGCGCGACCTGCTTTACCCTGCTCGAGAGCCTGGGCTAAGATTTTAATATCAAGACCGTGGACTTTCATATCCATCTGGAGTGCAGTAATACCTTTGGTTGTTCCCGTGACTTTGAAGTCCATATCGCCAGCAAAATCTTCGGCATCGGCGATATCGGTAAGGATTACGACTTTACCGTCGTCACCCATGACGAGTCCCATAGCGATACCGCTGACTGGTCGGATAAGTGGCACACCTGCATCGAGTAGTGCGAGCGTAGAGCTACAGGTAGCAGCCATACTAGTGCTTCCGTGTTGGCTCATGATTTCTGTCACGGCACGAATAGTGTATGGGAAGTCTGAATCGGATGGGATAACAGCAGCAAGTGCTCTCTCGGCGAGTGCACTGTGACCGATTTCACGACGACCTGGAGATCCAAGACGCTTAATTTCACCGACAGTATAACCAGGAGCATTGAAATGGTGCATATAGCGCTTCTCGCCCTCACGCTCCATGGTGTCGATCATTTGAGCATAGCTAAGTGGTGCGAGGGTGACAATGTTCATTCCTTGGGTCATACCTCGAGTAAAGAGTGATGAACCGTGAGCTCGAGGCAAGAAACCAACTTCATGGCTAATTGTTCTAACTTCAGTAAATTCACGACCGTCTGGTCGAGCGCCATCTTCTAGGATGCCTTTTCGAACATCTTTATTGGCTGCACTGCCAAAAGCGTCTTCATAATCGCGTTTAACGGCTTCCCAATCATCCCCTATTTTTTCAGCAAAGTGAGCCAGCATTTCTTCACGGATTGCGTGCATCTTTTCGTGACGATCAGGATAATTGGTGCGAATGTTTTTGCCCATTTTATCTTTAAGGTAGTCATCTACTTGTTTTTGGATTTCTTCGCTTGGAAGACTCAAAACATATTCTTGTGGTTTAACACCGACTTTTTTGACCAATTCTTTTTGGAGTTGGATTGCAGGCTGGATAGCTTCTTGAGCAAATGCGAGGGCTTCGATAACTTTCTCTTCGCTGACTTCACTAGCACCGGCTTCTACCATCATGATAGCGTTTTCATTACCAGCAGCAACAAGGTCAAGTAGACCACCATCGAGCTCTGCAGCAGTGGCAAACGCTTTCAGCTTATCGTCGACGATGCCGACGCGTACACCAGCTACAGGTCCTTCAAACGGTGCACCGGTGAGCATGAGTGCGGTACTTGCTGCGATCATAGCGATCATATCAGGACGGAAGTCTGGATCCATGCTGAGTACGGTAGAAACACATTGTACTTCGTGACGGTAGCCTTTTGGCCACAACGGACGAATTGGACGATCGATAAGTCGGCCAATGAGAATCGCATCTTCACTTGGGCGACCTTCTCGCTTGATAAAGCGTGAACCACTGATCTTACCAGCAGCGTACATTTTTTCTTCGTAATCGATGCTAAGCGGGAAATAATCCATAGGCACCGGCTTTTGGCCGACCATAGCGGTCCCCATGACGACGGTGTCGCCATAACGAACAAGTACGCTGGCACTGGTTCGGAATCCAATGCGGTTAACTTCTAGACTGAGTGTTCGACCACAAAACTGTGTCTCGACTTTTACGATGTCTTTTCCGAACGGGTTTACTGTTGTTCCCAAGAGAATGTCCTTTCTGTTCGTCGCAGGGTGCAAATATACACTTCTGCCAGCCCGATGCTTGTGCGAGGCGGCGTGTGTGATGGTATATCTGTGTCTCTACGACGAAAGAGTTTTATGTTTTAATGTGCACAAGCTCCTGTCCTCGGGCGAGGACAGTATAGTTTGAGCAAATTAGTTGCCTTTAGACTGACGAATACCAAGTTTCTGGATGAGATCGAGGTAAGCCTTGCTGTCGTGATCAGCGATATACTTGAGGTGTCGTTTTCGGTTTCCTACCATCTGTAAAAGACCACGGCGTGCCATGAAATCTTTTTTGTTGATTTTAAGGTGTTCGGTAAGTTCTTTAATTCGTGCAGTTAAGATGCCGACTTGTACAGCGCTGCTGCCATTGTCGTTCTTAGCTTTTTGTAGATCGGTGATAATTGCTTGCTTCTTCTCGGTTGTAATCATTCGTTTCCTTTAACTCTGATAGATACTTTGTTTAATAAGATTGATGGCGTTAGCTACATCTTAACAGATTGAACACATTATTGCAACAGATGAATACGTTCACTTAACTCACTGAGAGTTCAGAGCCGGGCCCCGTATAGACGCCTGAGATCATATGACGACCACTTGGGCATGGTACTTGCCATTTGGTTTCTTGTTCCGGGCCAGTTCCCGACAAACGGTGCTAGGATTTACTCCCAAGACCAAGGCTACAGCCCGTTGGCTGTAGCCCAGTCTGGTCAGTAGACTTAGCTCAATACGTTGGTGTTGTGTAAGATGGAAGTGCATCTCTGTTCTCCTTTTGGTAGTTAGTTGGTTACAACTCCTAGTCTACCGGAGGGTCAGGGATGCATTTTTGTTTTAGCGCAGTAGCGGCTAGCGCCGCTACCTAGTGTTGCGTTTTGGATTGGAACCTAGGAGATTTCGACAGTTTTGCCCCCAACGTTTTTGGCAAAGTAGCTATCGTGCGAGAT
>CAZBRN010000083.1:0-4262 GCA_964494545.1 uncultured Candidatus Saccharibacteria bacterium
TTCACCAGCAGGAGATGGCCGACTACTCGCTGGCCGACTCGGCGCTGAACATTGGATTCGGGTCGATCTTCGGCGCTGGGCTGCATACCGGCGCGGGGGCGCTGGCGGATGTGGCGGATCGTGCTCGGGTGCGGCAGATTGACGCGCGGCTGGCCGAGGCCGAGCAGATGCTGGTGGGACGGGCGGCCGAGCCGGTCACGGAACCGATCGCTGGCGGGCGGGCGCCGTTCGATGAGCCGACGGAGCCGATCGGAGACCCGTTCGCGCCGCGCTCGTACCAGGAACGTGTCCGCGATGACGGCGGGATGCAGGCGGAACTGCGGGCACTCGTGTCTGAATCCGGATGGAACGAACGCGGCGGTTTCATGATCCGCGCTCCGGAATACGAGGGCGACCCGAATCCCCCTGTCGTGGGGCGGACGCAGTGGTTGCCGCGCGCCGATTGGTGGCCTAAGCGGCCCGGTGGATTCAATCCAGAGGACACGGCGAAGATCGTCGAGAAGGCGATCAAGGGCGAACGGCTGGGATCGAAGCAGCAGGAGTATTTCGACTACCTCGCCGAGATTGCCGATGCCCGCATGCGGTCCCGTGAGTTCGGCCCGCGCGACGAGGAACTTGCTAATGCAGGACTTGACGCGACGGAGGATAATGCGTTCGAGACCGCGATGGTCGCGCGCGCTTCGGAGATTGACGAAGATGCCGTTGAAAGACTCGCCAAGCAGCACGAAAACGACGACGCCGGATTCCTCCGTGGAATCCGCGAATTCCTCGGCGAACATGACAAAAACGCGCCGACTGGTGCAGGCCGCGAAGGCGGTACTGGCGCGCCGAAGGTCATCGAGAACCCGTTTGCCGCAGTCGATCGAGTAGCCGCCGCCAGCCGAAACACACAGCAGTCGATGGCCCGTGTCGCCATCGCTCAGGGTCTATCCGATCAGCCGATCCGCGTTGATGGCCTGTCGCGCGTCGATACTGACCGCGAGGGAGCCGCTGCCGGTATTCGTGCCGACGCCGAAGCCGCGCAGAAATTCGAGAACAGCCCAGTCGCCGAGATGCAGGCCGTTCGCGAGGCCGACGAACAACTTGCGGCCGTGAAGCCAGACCTGCTGCGGCAGACCACGGCCGAAGCCGACGAGGCCGAACGGCTGCTGGCCGATGCCATGGCGACGCTGGATGAGGCCGCGACGCGCGCCGATGGCGCGGACGCCGATCCGCTGGCCGCCCTTCCGCCCGATCTCCGCGCGGAACTCGACGAAGCCACGGTGTTCGCGAAGGACGTTGACGCCATGCGCGACGCGGCTTCGATGCTCGTGCAGTGTTCGTTGAGGCATCCGGTATGAGCCGCATACCGAACGATTGCGTCGCACGGGTGGCTGCTGCCATGGGCACGCGGATCAGTCCGCAGACGTTGCGGTACGTGCAGCAGCAGATCCAGAACGCCACGGCCGGCACGGCGCAACTATCGCCGGCCCAGGCGGCGACGGCATCGGCCGCGCACTTCGCGCAGCAGGCGCAACTGGCCGCCGTGATTCAACGCAGGAACGCTGCGCTCAATGCTGCGCTGTATCTGCGGAGCTATAACTACCTCGTCAACACGTGGCAGGGGAAATACCATGAGGGGCTGCGAGCGCTGCTCACGGGCAGCATCGAGGGCCGCAAAGGCGCGCGCTCGTCGGCGATGCGCGAACAGTATTTGCTTCAGCACCGCTACGTCGGCGGACTCGATACGGAACTGGAACGCGCCGGGGTTCGCAAGCTGTTTGCCTCCGGTGCCGCAGATCAGGAAGTAACGCGCGCACTGTTTCAGCTTCGGCAGGCGGCGCCAAACATGACCGGCATTGGTCGCGAGGCACAGACGATTGCCGGCGTTATTCGTCGTTATCAGGACTTGGCGCGAGCGGACGCAAATGCGGCCGGCGCGTGGATCGGTAAGCTCGACGACTGGATCGTCACGCAGTCGCACGATCGCTGGGACATCGAGAAAGCCGGCTTCCCGGCGTGGGCGCAGTACATCGGGCAGCGGCTTGACTGGCCGCGCATCGAGGCGCAGGTCGGGAACATTCCCGACAAGGCCGCGTGGCTGTCTGAAATCCATCTGAACATCATCAGCGGCATGCACGATCAGGCGCGTGCGGCGGCCAATACGTCTGGGTTCGTCGGCCCGCGAAATTCCGCGAAGGCCATGAGCCAAGAACGGCTGTTGCATTTCAGGTCGGCGGATGACTGGAACGAGTACAACCAGACGTTCGGCAAGAAAAATCTTCGCGGCGCCGTGCTGCACGGGCTGCAATACAGCGCGCGGAATACCGGCCTCATGCGTGTGCTGGGAACGAATCCGGAAGCGATGTTCAACCGGCTCGTGGACGAATTCGGCGAGCGTGTGCGTGCGACTGGCGACACGCAACAGATCAAGAAATTCCAAGAGGCCACCGATCAGGGCGGGTGGCTGCGTCATCGCGTGGCCGAGGTTACTGGTGCAGTCAGTGCCCCGGTGCATCAGACTGCTGCTCGGGTCGGCGCTGGCGTTCGTGCTGTGCAGACCATAGCGAAACTCGGCGGGGCGACGCTGTCGAGTTTCGGCGATATCGCGACGTATGGCGCTGAACTGAATTTCCAGGGGCGGACGTTCCTGTCCGGCGTCGGCGAGGCGCTGGAAGGGTTGACGAGGGGCCGCCCGCCGGCCGAGGCGCGGGAAATTCTGGCCGAGGTCGGGGTGTTCTTCGACTCGATGATCGGCGAAATGTCGCGGGCCGGATCGTTCGACGAGATGGTCCCAGGTGCGTTGTCGCGCGGAATGCAGCATTTCTTCCGCCTGAATCTGCTCGACTGGTGGACGGAATCACTACGCGGCAGGTCGGCGCTGGGGATGCTGCACTCGCTTGCCGGCCACCGCGCGACGGCGTGGGCCGATCTACCCGGGCGACTGCGGGCCACGTTCGGCCTGTATGACATCATCGAGACGGACTGGAACGCAATCCGGGGCGGCACGATCCGCGCCGTCGATGGACGCGACTACGCGACCGCTCAGGGGTTGCCGCGCGGCGTCGCCGACAAACTCTCACGTTACATCAGCGACCGCGCCGATCAGGCCGTACTGAAGCCGGATGCCGACGTTCAGGCGATGGTGCTGCGCAGCCAGCGGCCCGGGACTCTCACGGGAGAATTGGCGCGGTTCATCGGGCAGTTCAAGAGCTACGGCATCGGGTTCGCGCGGCAGGCGATCGGTCGGGAAATCTACGGTTATGGGCCGGATGCGTTTTCGCAGGGCAGCGTGCAGGGGCTCGCGAAGCTGATCGTGGCGTCAACGATCTTCGGCTATGCGTCGATGACTGTGAAAGAAATGATCAAGGGCAAGAAGCCGCGCGAGCCGGAAAACGCTGCGCAAGCCGCCAAGCTAATCCAAGCCGCGATGTTGCAGGGCGGCGGGTTTGGCATCTATGGCGACTATCTGTTCGGGCAGTACAACCGTTTCGGATCGTCGGCGTTGGAATCTGCCGCTGGGCCGACACTATCAACGGCGAATGACATCGTGAAGCTGTTTCACAAGGCAAAGGCCGGCGATGATTTCGGGGCTTCGGCGCTGCGCTTAGGGCTGAACAACACGCCGTTCCTGAACCTGTTCTACGCCCGGCCGGTACTCGACTACGCGATCCTGTGGGAGATGCAGGAAGCCGTCAATCCAGGGGCCATGCGGCGCATGGAACGACGGGCAAAGGACGAGGCCGGGCAGGAATATTGGCTGTCGCCCTCCGAGGCGGTCCAATGACGTTTCATAAACCGCGCTCATCGGCCTACCATGCCGCAATTGGTGGAATTACGCCAGACGACCACAGGAATAATCGCCATGCCATCGACCATGACTGACCGCCTCACTGGAATCACGACGTCGGTCGCGGTCAAGGCGCCTGTCGCCGCCGTCGCAACGTCGAACATCACCTTGTCAGGAGAACAGACGGTCGGCCTCGTGGCGTGCGTAACCGGCGACCGCGTGCTGGCAACCGCGCAGACGTCGTCTGTTGACAACGGGATATGGGTTGTCAGTACCGGCGCATGGAGCCGCGCGGTTGACTTCAACGGCGCGATCGACGTGCGCAAGGGCACGGTCGTTCTCGTGGCGGATGGCACGTCGTATCGACTCAGCACTGCGGACCCCATCACGATCGGCACGTCCAGCCTGACGTTCGTGGAACGCACAACGGTTGTCGGTGAGACGTCGGTGACGGCGATCAAGGCACCGGTCCGGGTGGTCTCGACTGGAAACC
>CAZBRN010000084.1:0-1025 GCA_964494545.1 uncultured Candidatus Saccharibacteria bacterium
CCGAAGCCAGCAACAGGAGACAGCCTATCCGGCAAGCCCGTAGGAGTCGGTGGGCTCAACGATAAGCAGGCAAAGATTCCCGGCCCCCAGCCTGCCACGAGCGGGCAGCTATCAGGGAACCCTGTGCGCGTGGGGCAGCTACAGGGGGGAAAGCGGTTATCATCCGGCCCCCCTGCGAAGAAGAAAACTCCAGTCGAGAAGCAGCAGGAGAGAGCCGACCGGGAGTATGGCAAGGGCACGATGAAGGCAACTTCATCAGGCAAGCTCGTGCAGATCAAAGCCCCGAAAGGATCCGGCAAAAGCGGGGGCAGTAACTCTCGACCATCCAGCAAGGGATCATCGAAACCCACGACTCCCGTGAAGGACGAGATCACGCAGATGATCGAAGCAGCGACGCAACAGTCGCAACGCTACACCGATTATTACAACAAGCAGAATGAAGCAATCCGATCCGCGACCACCGCCGACTCTCTGAAACTCGCAGAGGCAGCGGGAGCGATGGGTACCGTCGCACCCGTAGAGTATGGCGCGGGGTCTACGCTGGATGCTGCGGCGAACGCCTCGGGCCTCGGAACGTACAGTAACCTGGTGAACGCGGCGACTTCCACAGCAGCGCGGAACTTGTCTGATGCGTCGAAGGCGAAGATCGCGTCGGGTGGCGCGGCACAGCAACGATACTTTGGTGGTAATCGTGACGTTGTGAATGCTCGAAACGTGGAGTACCTCCGTGCGTTGAAAGCGTCGGAGCCGAAGCTACGCAGGGAGAAGCAAGCCGCCGACGCGAAGATCGCACTCGATCAGGCTCTCGCCGCGTACACACAACAGAATAATCTCGCGAACCTGGAGATTAAGAAGGGGCAACTCGCTCTGGATGGGCAACGCCTCGATGAGACTATCCGCAATAATAACCTGAGTAGTGCTGATCGTGCTGCGGCACGGCAACAGGCGGTTATCCTTGCACAGATTGAGGCTACGCAGGGCGCGGCTGGGCAGGCTGGTAGTTCGACTGCTGCACAGCAGAAGGC
>CAZBRN010000084.1:1035-4222 GCA_964494545.1 uncultured Candidatus Saccharibacteria bacterium
ATGGCACGCAGAATACGAAGAATGATGATGGTAGTCAGTCTCAAAGCACTAAGGTCATGCTCAAAAACCCGTACTCTAAGACGATGCAAGAAATGTCTCGGTACGGATTCCCGAAGAGTGAGATTCTGAAGTTTGCTATCGCCCACGATGATGGCGCGTTGAAGAAGGATGGCCCCGTTAACTTCTACCTAGCTATGAACAATATGGGAGTGTCTAGCAGAGCATCCGTTTCATACTTGAAGCAAGCCGGATTCAAGCAGAAGGACATACGGGAAATCATTAAATATAAGAACAACATCCCAGAACTTATCCGCAAGCAAGCCGCTGGATTATTGAAGTAACCCATGCCAGAAGCGAAGCCCCTCAAAAATAAGCCGAAGAAAAAAAAGGAATCCTTCAGCATTGGAGGATTCCTCGGCAATGCTGCGAGTGGTGTCGGCAATCTTGTTAGTGGCGTAGCGACCTCCCCCTGGTATATCGGCAAAGCCGGATACTCCGATATCAAGGATCTCCTCGACGGCGGCGGATTCAGCAGCGACCTGTACGGCATGGGCAAGAGTGTCGTATCGGGGATGAAGGATTATTATGCCCCGCTCGCGAGTGGAGATTTTAAGCAGTTCGCCAAGAACGTCTACAAGGATCCAGTGCAACTCGCGCTCGATGCTGCGACCGTTGTTACTCTTGGTGGTGCTGGTGCGGCGAAAGCGGGGCAAGCTGTAGCGAAGGCATCGAAGGCTGGGTCTACTGCTGCGAAGCTGGGGGAGAAGGCTGCGGGATTGACTCGCGTGAGTGCTGCCCAGTATGCCGCGCAGGGTGGTGATGACCTTGCTCGCATAGCGAAGTATGGGAAGGCTATTAAGAGTAGCGATGGCGCGTCCTACTTGATGCCGAGGACTCACCTGATCGAATCCTCCACGGGTAAGAGTGTCGCGTTGAAAGCATCGGCGAATCCGGTGATTGCCGCACGTCAGAAGATGATGCTGAAAGCGCGGACTCGCCTGCCCGAGACTAACTATTTCAGTATTGACAAGAAGATTGGTCGGATGCTCGCCGCTCCAGTAGAGCGTGGTATCCGCCGTGCTACTCTGCGTACTGCTGCGGAGGTTGATAAGAATGTTCGCAACCTCGGAAAAGCTGACCGTACAGCAATCTTCTACCGCGCCCAAGGGTTTAATACTGTAGCTAGACTCGACGCGCTCCTTCGGCAGCGTACTCAGAAGATCGCAGAGATTGAAGTCAAGCAAGCAAAGCGGTTAACGAAGAAGAATAAGGTGTACCGCGCTCGTGATAAGGCCGCGCTTCAGGCTGACGTTGAGCGTATCGCTAAGGTGCGAGAGAATATCCTCAACCCTTCTGACGACTTGTTGAAGGTTGAGGGGCAGATCCTCGACCTGAGTGATGAGGTGCAGAAGGTTCGATTGATTGGCGGGGCGAACCCGACTGATACCCGCCTCCGCGCGGAACTCCCCCTACGATCCATCCAAGACGATTTGAAGAAGATTGATCCAACCGAGGATCTCTTGATTACTCCCGAGGAGCGCCTCGGGATTATCTCCCACTCTGAGATCCGCAAGATGGCGAAGGAAACCCGTGGAGGACTTAAAGGATCCACAGGCGTTATCAAGGGAGCACGCAAGTCCACAGAAGATATTGAGTCCAAGGGTTACGCCTTCCGCCATGGACTCTACGAGGCTGATGGTCGCCGCGTAGTTAAGTCGTACGCGAAGGAAATCAATAACCTTGAAGGACTCCAAAACTTTCAGAATCTCCTACTTCTCGCCGACGAGTTCGACGAAGCAAAACACGGCGATGGGATAGCGAGCGGAAAGCTGGAGCTTATGACTCCTGGCTCTGCCGAGGGCAAGCGGGTTATTGAACTCGCATCATTCTTGGAGCGTGAGATCCTCCCCGAGATGAAAGCTGCTCGGTATGCGGAGGGTAGTCAGATGGGGCAGGTCGTCGCAGACTGGGCTGCCGCGATCCAGAATGGTACTCTTGTTATTCCTACGCAGGCGAAGAATGCGATGATCGGGCAGACCCTCGGGGCGCAGCGAATCATGCAAACCATCCTCCGCCGGCCCACACAAGTATGGCGCGACATTACCCTAAGCCTGAAGCCTAGCTTCTACGTCAATAACTTCCTCGGCAACATGCTCCTCGGCCTCTTCGCCTATGGGCCAGAATACTTGAAGGAACTCTTAGACCTACGCACCTCCTCACACCGAGGATCACTGGGCAAAAAGCTCGATAATGCTGCACCCGATAATACTCGCGGACAAATAAATATCATGAAAGCCGAGGGCGCAGTCGATGGGCTACCCTTCGGCGGTGGACTAAAGAACCCTCTGAATATCCCCTCGCGCCTAGCGAATACGAAAGTACAAGACGCGCTCGCAAATATGACTGAGGCGAACTTCCGACGCACCGCCCTCGGCATCGAAGTCAAGCGCCTCGCCAAAGAAATCTCCGACTCTACCGGGATCAGCCGTGGCAAGGCTATCGACAATATCTTGAATGATACGAGAGCGGTCGATGCCCTCCTCGAAAAAGCTGCCGGCAATATGCTGGACTATACGAAGCTCACACCATTCGAGAAGAACTATCTCAGAACGTACTACCCATTCTGGAACTTTATCCGCGCGTCTACGGGGAAGATGATTAACCTCACGCTCGACGAGCCGTGGAAGGTTCAAGTCATGGCGATGATGAGTGACATCCAGAAGGATCAAGCGAATCAACTATTCGACGGGATACCCCGCAACGAGATCCCCGCGTACCTACGCGGCCTCGCCCCCGTAGGCAATACCAAGAATGGTAAGACTGACGTTGTGAGCTTGTATGCGGCGAACCCGTTTGGTGCGCCTGGTGACGCGGCAATGCAGATCGCGGGTATCTTTGATTCTAAGTCTGCGTCGGATGCGATGAGTCCGATGGCTTCCATGAACCCATATATTAAGAGTGGGTTCGATGCGATCACGGGGCGCGACTCGTTTAGTGGGCGCGAGTTGCAGGGCAGTTTTGGTGAGAAGTATGTTAACCAGTTGGCTCGGAACTTTCCTCCTATTAGTTTCTATGAGCGGGCACGATTCCCTTCTCAGCATCCGATGATTAAACGATCCTTGCCACAGGTAGGGTTGCAGTATGCGGGTCTTTCGACGGGTGAGTTTGATCGTAAGAATCTGGATCG
>CAZBRN010000085.1:0-3731 GCA_964494545.1 uncultured Candidatus Saccharibacteria bacterium
GAATTGGTTGATGTCGCCGTTGCACTTGTCGGCGATCGCCTTCCGGCGCCACGCGATCTGCTCGGCGTCCCATTTGAACCGCTCGACGCCGGCTTTCTCCTCCGGGTTAAGGTCGAGCATGATGTCGCGCGCCTGCGCGGGGCGGAGCTTGATCCGGTATTCCGCGTGTTCGTGCCACGCGTAGAAGAGGGCGATGTAGTCGTTTTCGTGCTTCTTCGCCTTCCAATATAGGTCGTAGAAGGCGCCGCCCATGCCGTTCGCGGTGGACTCCTCGACGACGATGGTGCGCGGGAGGTCGCCGATCGTCTGCATCAGGCCGAGGCGCGTCGTCGCGGCGTAGGGCCAAAAGGCCACTTCGGACGCGTGAACCAACTGGTGCGTGTACGAACGCTTGACCTCTTTGTTCTCGGCGGTGTCGAGCCCCATCTGCGAGTTCGACGGGTGCGCCATCTGAACGATGTGCGCGTTGAACTTCACGATCCGCGGCTGATTCGGCGAGTAGCGCCAATAGTTCTTCCACATTTCATAGAGGTTGGACGTGGCGTCGGACTTGTGCGCGACGGTCGCGCCGGCGGTGTTCCGCTGTCGCTGAAGGAGCATGTAGAAGAGGGCTTGAACGTCGGTCGAGATGCCGAACTGCCGTGCCTTCAGCACGACGAGACGCACCGGCCGCAGCGCCTCGTATTCGTTCGCGACGACCTCGTTGAACTTGTGCTGGACGTCGTTCACCTCGAACGGGATCAAGTCTTGCCGAGCGGTCTTCGTGCGGATGCGGAGATTCTTTTTGAAGTAGTAGGCGATCGAGTCGGCGGTGAGCGGCCCGAGGAGCGTTTCGGACGCCTGCCAGTGCGCTTCGAAGTGCTGCTCGTATGCGGGGTCTTTCTTCCACTTCTCTTCCGTGACCTTGGCGTCTTCGCGCCACGCCGCGAGAGCTTCCGCGCGCTCCTCGTCGTACTTCTTCGTGCCCTTCTTCAACACCGGCTCGAACGTGTTCTTCATTCGTCGGCGCCCGCTTCCAGTTTCTCAAGGCGCTCGAGGCGCACGACTACGTTCTCGATTAACCTCTTGCACTCGCGCACCGTCTCGCACGCTTGGCGCATTTGGTCGATCATCTCGCGCGCCTGCGCCAACTGCGGAAGCGACGAGAGCCGGTTGTTGAACGCGTCCGCCCATGCGTTGCCGCGCCTGTCGAGTTCGCGCGGGAGCTTTTCGTCGAGGTACGCCATCAAGCGGTCCTGGTTCTGTCCCATTCTCGCGTGAATCGCCAACAGGTGTTCGTTGGTCCCGGCCGGATTCTCCACCGACACGAGTTCAACTATCTTCCTGTATTGCTCGTCGATGTGGTCAACGAGAGCGTCTTCCACTTCTCCGAGATGGTGGTGCCGCTCGCTGATGATCTTCTCGCATTGCGCCTCGATAAATTCCTTCGTGTTCTTCTTCATTCGGTCCTTCTTTCTTGAGCCATTTGCATGACTTCGACGAACCGTTCGAAACACCAGATCGGCCGCTTTCGGACGTCCTCTCCGGTGAAGTAGAGAACGTGCCATCCGAGAAGGCCGGCGTCGTTCGCCTTGCGCACGTCGCGCGCCGTTCCCGCCTTCGAGCGGTGCCCCATGAAATGCACGTTCTCGCCGCCTTGACACTCGATGGCGACCTTGAGACGCGGGAGCGCCAGATCTAGGCGCCGATCGGTCGAATCGAATCGGTGCTCGCGAACGACCTCCTCGCCCATGAGCATGACGAGGTTCCTGCCTTTGCGCGTCTCGCCGTAGTAGGCGCACCACGCGTCGAGAAGCACGTCGGCCCAATCGAACTTCTCGACCGGCCCGAGTTCCTTTCGGAGCTTCGCGCGTAGATCCTTCGGGAGCTTCATTCGACCTCCCGGCAGTTTCCCTTGCCGTCCATCGTGTCCATCCCGCGGCCGAACTTCTGCTCCTCGCGCATGACGTCGATGGACTCTTCGGCGAGCCCCCGCACGGCGGCGCGCGAGCCCTTCCACCGGATAATCCGTTGAAACGTCTCCTTCGTGTCGGGCTTCAGATCGACGTTGACGACCATGTGCTCCGACCGCCGGCCGAGTTCAGCGACGAGGTCTTCGACGGTCGCTTCGGTGATGAGGGGGACGAAGTCGCTCATTTCTGCGATGCCTTCCAGAAGTGGTAGTTCTGCTTCGATTCCACCGAGTCGGTGACGTTCACGAGGCCGCGGTGATGCGTCTCTTCGAAGTTTACCTTCTCGAAGATCCGCGCGCACTCGAGCATTCCGTGCGTATCGGCTTCGTAGACGAACCCGCACCTCGAGCAAGTGAATTTGGACGGCCCCGTCGATTCTGGCTTGTGGTTCTGCTGCCAGACGGCCTTGCACGCCTTCAGGACGTCGGCCGGCTGCATCGGCCTCGCCATGGTCCACCCGTCGCGGAGAAACTGCTTCACGACGACGTCGAGAATGTCCGCCGGCACCTTCGACAAGACGTTCTGGAACGTCTGTTTCTTCTCGGGCGTCCATTGCTTTCCGTTGGTCCCGATCGCCAATTGGTCGAGCGCGTCGCCCATCACATTCCTTTCAGCTTGCGCCATGCGTCAACGGCGTCGTTCAGCGCGCAGTCATCGCTCGCCGTGCGCGGGTCGTCGTCCTCATTGCCACGCCACTTATCCGCCGCCTCGACGATCGCGCGTTCGGCGGATTCGATGGCGATGTCGTGCTTCCGCTCGCCGCAGTTCTCGCACACGCCTTCGATGAAATGGTGGTAGTGACTCACGGATTCGCGCCTCCGTCCTTCTTGCGCCTCAACTCGTCCCGCACCTCAAGCAGCGCGAGCGCGACCTGTCGTAATTGGGTCTCGATCGTCGAGCCGATGAGCCACAACGTGATGACCCCGCAGCACGCCACGAATGTCAGCATTTCGCGCCTCCGTCCTTCCCCTCTTCAACGTGCGCCCGATATTCATCTTCGTTCGTGCGGCCCCACTTGTCGCCGTCCTTCGCCTCGCCCTTGCCGTCCACGAGGGCGCGGAGGGCGTCCGATGCTTTCAACCAACGGTCACCAGCGACATCTCGCTCGGCGTCTGAATCAAAGTCACCCATGCCGCGTTGATATGCGTCGTCCGCCTCAACGTACTCCCGCACCACAGCGAGCACATCGACGGCGGGGGCGGGGCCGCGGGAGTCGATATAGGTCATCACGTCGGCGACGCCGCGCTCCCAACAGTAAACGTTGAGCGGTTGACGTTGTGCCCACTCGCTCGGCATGAACGCATCGCTGTCGAGATGCGCCTTGATCGCCTCCCGCTCCCCCTGCACGGCGGCGGATTCGCGGGCCTTCGATTCCTTGCGCTCACGCAGAATCGCCGACGCGATCTCGTCAACGTCAACGCCGAGGATGTTCGCGATGTCGCGCAATTGATGGCTCAACGTCTGCACGTTGTTGCTCAGCCGATCGATCGTTTCGCTCGGCGATTCCGGCGTCTCTTGAATTGAATCAGCCATTGACCTTCTCCCACGTTCCCCCGACTTTGCGGAGGCCGAATGACTCCATGACCTTCACGACCGCTGCACTTGACCGCTTATCGGTTTCTTCCAGTTCGCGCGAATCGTTGGTGAAATAGAACGCTTCGCGCACCTCGGCAGCAAGCCGATCCGCAAGCCGCTGAATCAACTCGTCTTTCTCCCGCACCTCGGAGGCGATCAGATCATCGACTTCCCGTTTCGTGAAATACTCGGTCGCCACAAGCG
>CAZBRN010000085.1:3741-3996 GCA_964494545.1 uncultured Candidatus Saccharibacteria bacterium
GGCATCGCGTTTATCTCCAATCCGCAACCGGCGCACTTGACATCAAATCGCGACATTTCCTCGGCGGGTGATCCGCAGCATGGGCACGGCTCCAGATTGCTCATGACTCGATTTCCTCCACCGTGCCGTTGACGATGCGGAGGCCGATCCGCTCAAGGTCTACATTCGCACGCACTTCACTGTTCGCGCATAGGTCCGATCCTCTCCACATATTTCGAACGAGATGCGCAACCTCGTTCCTCTGCCCCCGCACCC
>CAZBRN010000086.1:0-3894 GCA_964494545.1 uncultured Candidatus Saccharibacteria bacterium
AGAACTACCCAAGCTTTTACCAAAGTCTCACGGTGCTAGATACTTTTGATGTAAAGGTCAAGAACACTGCCGCAAAACGAATCGACATCTCTAAGCCATACGCAGTATTCATTAGTGGTATTGATACTTATGGAGACGTGGCTTCGGTGTCGCGCAGTGACGTAAATATCGTGGTGGTAATAAATCCTCAAACACACAAGGTCTTGCTCATTAACACGCCACGCGATTACTACGTGCAGCTCCACGGAACAACTGGAGTACGCGACAAACTAACGCATGCTGGAATTTACGGCATCGATATGTCGAGACAAACACTTGAAGATCTTTACCAAACGCCCATAGATTATAGTGTTCGCGTTAACTTTACGTCGCTACTTAAAATAATCGACACTATTGGAACGATTAACGTCTATTCTGATTACGCCTTTAGTTCAGGCCAGTACAAATTCTCACAAGGCTATAACCAACTTGATAGTAAATCGGCTTTAGAGTTTTCGCGCAATCGTAAATCGTTTGAAAACGGTGACCGCACTAGGGGGCAAAATCAACAGCGCGTAATGGAAGCTATTATTAGTAAGGTTAATGATCCTCGTTCGTTATTAAAATACCAAGAAATCATAAAGTCATTGGATGGCTCTTTCCAGACAAATGCAAACAGTGAAGAAGTAGCGGCACTACTAAAACAACAAATGAACACACTGGGTAGTTGGAAGACGGAATCGATTAGTGCAGATGGTGCAGATAGCCGAAATGCGACCTACAGCATGGGCTCATTACAACTATATGTAATGGAGCCGAATATAAATTCGTTAAACACTGCACGCGCCAAGATCCAAGAATATATTAAATAGCTATTTGATCCATAACGCTGCGTCAGTAACGTAGGCTGGCGTGTATTGTGAATCGTCGGTTTATTCTGCATAGGGCTTAGCCAACATTAGCAGTTATAATACTAAACCGCTTATAGTTAAATAATGTATTCAGTACTATGTAAAGGTTTTTTGCATATACCACTCTGTTAATTATGTTCATTGCGCTTATAGTTAAATAATGTATTCAGTACTATGTAAAGGTAACGATTCTAAATATAAGCTGGGAATGGCAGTCATTCAGACCTACTTACAACAGGCTGCAAACCTCATAGTAACCTAGGCCGTTGCAGTAACCCCCAGTATGCATAAAAAGCCGACATATCATAGGCTTTGTAAGACTCTAAACTGCTGTGCGTAGGATAATGACAGATAAGCGTAGATAATAGATATAATGCGCTACTGTGTAGCGTAAAAAGTGTGCCTAGAATCCAGCAAGGGCAGCGTAAGGTGCCCAATCAGCTAGCTCGTTAGGTGATAAACGCATAGCTTTATCGACAGAGCTTTTAACGGTGTCAGCGGACAAGGTTACGGTCTGACCAACTTCTATCTCTGGAAAGCCTGCATCACTACTCACGAAGGTCTCAGCAGCAATACGCTGTTCCGCACTTAGGGTAAGTTGTGCGCTCGCGACATAGTCGCTTATGGCTTTCCTAGATAACACGCTATAGGTGTCACCAGCAACAACGACATAAGAATATGTCTGTGATGACGTTTTATCTTCTGTGACCGCGGGTGTTGTTTTAGCTTCTGCTGCTGGTGGAGTTACCTCTGTTTTAACACCAACAACAGTTGACACATCTGACTGAGCAATTATTACTATTTGCTCTATCTCAAGATATGGAGATCCAGCGTTATGCGCGAGGACTTCGGCGGCATTATTTATCTGAGCATCTGTTAAGGACACATTGTTAGTTTTTGCGTGTTCCCGTACTGCGACGCGGGCCAGGGCAGTGTAAGAATCCCCAGGCTGTGCTGTAAACTCATAATTCTTAGGTAAATCGCTCGTTTTTTCAGATACTTTTTCAGGCGTTTTTTCGGGCGCTTTTTCTTGTTTAGAAGGCTCTACAGGTTTATCTATATTTTCTACTTTATTTTCTACTTTGGACACTTCTGCTTCTACAGTTGGAGTAACAGTACTATTTGTCTTGCTGGTCACGGCGTTCGGGGAATAATACTCACGCACTAAAGTAATACCGATAACAATCAAAATGACGACGCTCAGTGTAACAGCTATTATTTGTTGTGCTCTATGAGATAAACTCACTATCCAGAAATCCCGTTCTCCCACCGTACTCGCATATTCTGTAATACTATACCACCTAACTGTGGTTACCGCAAAGCATAAGCCTCATGAATTATGAGTTGTACTCTGCGATGCAAAAACAGATAAACAAGTCTTGTCACTTCTCTTCGTGCGGCTCACCACCAATAAACTCAACTATCGTCTTTAAGGGTTGTCGTTCCAAGAAAGACTTTCTACTGTTTTTGTTCAGATAAGTTGGTCGATACTTGGAGTGATTATGTCGAAGCCAAAATACAATTGCCTGATGCTTGTCATCCTTGATGGCGGTAATCAGCTTAGATTCAGCCATATCGTTAATGATATCAACCCCTTTTTCTAGAGACGTTAATACATTTTCGGCAAACTCCTCATCAGCCTCACACCACCTATAAAAAGTCGAGCGGGCAACACCTACCCGCTGACAAGCCAGCGACTACTCAATAACCCTTGTGCAATCTCTTCGGCCATCCTAAAAACAGATTGTACGAAGCCACCATTGTCCCAAGCAAAATCTTCTATCTCAATGTCTGCTTTTGATAACTCTCCGATTTTATCTTTTGATGGCAGTACGACATCAGGGTGTGTTTTACTAAAACCCCGCAACAGCTCATCATATTGCTTTTGATCTGTGGACACCCGTCTTAGTGTGTCTTTTAGTTCAGCAGTCGCTACCACCTTACTTACCCTATCCATCTTGGATCGTGCGCTTGGTGTTCGTCCGTATTGAAGTGCAATATATATTGCCAGGTCAGCATATTCTGAGTTCGAGAAAGCAGTTTTACCTTTAACAAATTGCCTGATTATTGGAATACATCGACTTTCTATTTTAGCGAACGCATCCTCAGCCTCTGAACTATCATTCTCGTCTACAGTATCAACTGTATAAAAGTCATGGCTATAGGCTACACCTTTGCTAGAGGTTTCCCTGACCTTACTAAATTCTTTGTTCAGGGTAAAAAGCTTACCATCTGCAGCGGAAAACAGTCGTATGTAGGCCTGGGGTACATAGTGGTGTTGTCGAGCCTTATTGTTCATAAATCAATTGTACCTTTAAGGGCGGAGGCGCCATAGAGGTGCTAAGCTATATTGACTTATCGCATTAGTATTATATAATGTACTTATGTTTGATAAAGGCACAGGGATTGCTCCTGAAATGACTGTCCGCCATGATGACGGATTAACTTATCGTGTTGATCAATTGATACACAGTACTGACGGCTACGAATCCAACCATACACTCAGTGGCCAGGTAAGAGTTGTTTACACGCAACTAGAAGCTGGTGACTATCCTGCAGGTACACAGTGGGATAAAGACGGCGAAGAGTTTAGAAAATACTTTACACCTGTATCTCCCACTGAGTAGTCACGGATTACGTTCACTAGAAATGATTCTAGTTGAATGCTAAATCCCGCTTAATTGCGGTTATAACTTCCTCTATCGTAGTGAGCCAATAGTATGTATGTGACAAGAAGTCCAGGAAGCATTCACGCTACTTGGGCTTTTGTTATAATGATCTTATGAAACGAAAATGGGATAAAAGCACAGAAGAAATGCGTAAAAAATGTGCGTCTGAAGTCTTAGCCCGTATTGAAGAACAGGAGGGTGAACGGTTCGGTATAATTGCCGCCGATGAAATTATAGACATTGTTACTCAGAACCTAGCTCCCGATATCTATAACTCTGCGCTTGAAGACGTCAACAAATTGCTGAAAAAAAGACTAGAGGACATAGAGGTTGAT
>CAZBRN010000087.1:0-3890 GCA_964494545.1 uncultured Candidatus Saccharibacteria bacterium
CGGGGTAACTTAATAACGACTTACGTGTATATATTTGGAGGACAATATGTCGCTTAAACTTAAATCATTTATCTTTTCTACTAAGCTTGAATAATCAACAGATGTCAAAGCTACATGGGGAGACTATAAACAAGAAGCTCAAAATCGAGGTTGGGGTTACGTAGAAGCTGTAGAGTTCCCACCAAAAGGTTTTAATTTTATCGAAGGTAAGCTTACACCTAAGACAGAACAGGAGAAAGTGGATAGCAGTGAACTTCCGTTATCCTCTGTTGTTGAAAGAAAGTGTAGTGAGATTGAACAATTGGCCGCAAGTAAAATAGTCAACGGTATTGCATCTTCGGCATTGGGTACACCTCACATGTACCCTTCTACAGAAATAGACCAGAAGAATTTAATGGCTAAAGTTATTGCCGGTGTCGATGGACACTTTAAGTGTAAAAATTTATCTACAGGGGTTACAGACTTTTACCCGCATACAGTAGATCAGTTTAAAACAGCTTTCAGTGATGGGGATAAAAAAATAACCGCAGTTCTGAGAAGAAGTGCAGAGTTGCAATATGCGGTTAAACAACTACCTACATATGATGCCGTAGTTAATTTCGATACGCAAACTGGCTGGTAATGATATCTATAAAGACGAGAGTAATAAATATAGGACTTGCTTTACTTAGTGAGCGAGCTGTATTTGTATTACTCTGGGTAGTTATGATCGCCCTGACCGCTTCCTATTTTATTATAGATAGGGAGCGATTTATTTATTACTTACTTACATTTATAATCAACCAAGTATTCACTTTTTTAGTTTTTGGAGCAGGTATATTAATGCTAATAAACATGTACCTGTTTAGGACATTCCCTTCTATCGTAGATGATTTCCTCCTGTATAGAGATAAGAATGTGTTCATGCAGGAATCATATGTATACCAAGTTTTTATCCAATGGCAGGTAGAACTAGCTACTAAGCCTTTAGGATTTAATTCATTAGGTAAAGAGCTGTTAATCACTAATTTTATACAGACAGAAATATACTATATGGAAAATGCGTTACGCACTTTCATCCAAGATTTCTACAAAGATATACACAAAGATACATACAACAGTTGTGATAAGATTTGTGATAAGATAGTAGATATACTGATAACCGAACGTGTGAAGTTTGAGATTTTTAAAAAAGATGTATTTGTAAATAGAATAACTATAAACCCACAGGTTAAACTTCCGTCGGGACAGAGAAAAGCTATACTGTCTGTAGTGCCTGATATTTTCATTATGAAATATATTTATAGTTGCTCCGATTTCAATATATTTTTAAATAATTGTATAGGTGAGGCTAGGCGAAAAAATCTAAGTCGTCACGCTACTTTAGATTTACTATTCAGTAATTTAGTAATATGTTTGTATAGTTACAAAGATAATATACTACCGAACTTTTTGAAAGAATTCAACGGCGACCTAGCCCAGTATCACCTATTATTCGATGGTGTGCCTTTATCTGAAAAAGCTAATGATAGCCACTGAAGAGATGCTGTGGCCGCTACTACGTGATGTAGATAGCCTATATTACAAAGAGAAAATATTAAAATCAGATGAAGCTGAAGATATAGTAAAGTTTATTATGTGGATAATAGGTAAGAATCTTTCTGAAACAAATATTCAGCATGTGATAGCAAATTTGCGTTCGTATAAAAAGATAGTAGACGCCGGCATAATGTCGAAGTTAATTAAGCAATTCATCCAAGTATGCGGGAGTAACCTATAATGGCTAAAGCAGAAACAATCGAATCTAAAACGGAAACCATGCTAAACGATTTAGCGGGTAAAGCAAGTAAAACAAGCACTCATTTCTGGAAAGCTATTATACACGACACCATGGATGTATATTCACTAGCTACAGCGGTCTACGTGTTCTTAGTCATATTACCTATTGTGAATTATGAGTTACGTAGGGACGTACCAAAATATGTTCCTCTTGAGATAGCAGGTGTGTCGTTAGGTGAAATACCTATGGCACTACAAATAGTATTAGTAGGTGTGATCCTAACTACACTTGTAAACTACTTCAGGAAAATACTTGACGTAGGTACTAAGTGGCTTGATAATAAAGCTAATGGCTAAATTCTCGCAAATATCTGTAGGTTGTGATTTCAGTTATGCATACCGTAGCTATATAAAACTTAGTGAGCATAACGCTTTATCTCTACAGGGGCATGGGGTGCTTGGCTTACAGGCAGATGACGAGGTAACACCAACGGAGGATACAGATGGCAAGTCCGAGACAGATTTTACATAACTATGTAGAAGATACATACAAGATTAAATTTAATGTGTTAGGTAGCCATGTAGCTATCGGTATCCGTGGTGCTGTTCCAGATGGTGACGGTGATATTATCCCCACTAAAAACGAGCATAACAAATATGATGACACCCTCGGTTGGTTTACAGCCGACGCACGGTTCCTTACTAAAGGGACAGTAGAGCCTGGTAAAAAATATACAGACCAACCTATGAATAAAGACGGTGCTTTCTATTTGAAGAAAGGATTGTACGTGATGATCCGTGCTAAACATTTCGGTATGCCCGCTTTTAATTTACAACGTAAATATCCTAAAGGTGTGCTAGAAGGGTATAGAGATAGTTTACGATTAGGACGTAACCCTATAGATATAGATCCTAAAGCAAAGATACGAACCGATGCCACAGGTATAGACGTACATGCAGGCGGTATTGATATTAATAACATAGCTGGATGGAGCGCCGGTTGCCAAGTGGTCTTAGGTGATTGGCACTCCCCTGCTTGGTTAGATTTTAAGAATCCTTTATATGCTTCTAAGCAGACAGAATTTTTATACTGCTTACTAAACTACGCCGATATAAAAACAGCGCTGGAGTCTTAGTATGACAACAGAAATGAGTGAGAATACTAAAATACAAATTGACGTAGCAGGTGTTTTAGATTGTGATTGGGTATACTTAACACTTAAACTAATTTCGTGCCCTGAGTAGCTATATTTATATGAGGTTGTTATGAAAATATTATTAATTTTATTACTGTTAGCTTGCGGTGGTGGAGAAGTCCGCTTAGTTAAAGAAGACTCTTTACGTAATGATACTGAAAGCGTAAAAAAAGACATCGCTTCTTTCGAGAAAGATATTAAGACTAATCCAGACAAAGGATTCAGAGAAGACAGATTTGAAATGCTTAAAACACAATTTTTAGCTTATACAGAAAAATGCACAACTGTCGAGAAAGAAAAAGACAAAATTATACAAACACTGAGTAACGAAAATATGAATTTAAAAAATGAAATCGAACAAGTTAAACTAGAATCTGCGCAAGCATTGACCGCAGAAAAAGAACGCAGTGCCCAGTATAGGACAGACGCTGGAAAATTCTGGGGTATAGTTTACGCACTAGTAGGTATTATTATTTTGTTAATGCTTGCAGCCGGTCTCCACCTATACTTACAGTTTAAGAATTTAGGTCCATCGGCTTTAATGAATTCACTATCACTTGCTAAGAAAGTTATCTAAGACATTCTAATGTTTGTGTCCATATATTTTCTTTAGGATTGAACTTCTCTTTAACTACATTCACACGGTAGAATCCTATCCAACCTGCTGGTAGTTTCATCCGCTCTGCATTTGCAGAATCAAAATAAATTAGAGTACCCGGAGTGATACCGGGTATAGCCCATCGTAGTTCCATTGTTAGTGTGATTCCCCCCTGCCCGTAACCTACAGCCGTAGGCGGCTTTCGCACAGGGGCGGTAGGGTGAATATCTATAAACCAGGCAATGAATGCGTCCGGATTTGCACGAGCGTGTTCAATAGCACTGGTGATAGCTGCTGTACCTGTTCCCGACGGATCTTTTATTTTAACCCAAGCATAT
>CAZBRN010000088.1:0-3875 GCA_964494545.1 uncultured Candidatus Saccharibacteria bacterium
CAGCTTACGCTGCTCGACTCAAACCAAAGCCCAAACACAGAGGACTAGTGTTCGCTAAAAAGGTAGCTTGACATGTGCTCTACTCTCGGTAGTTACTTTCCAAGAACGCTTCTTCCATTCTAGCCTTCAATCCAACATCTAAATTCAATCTATCAATTATCGCTCGCCCTATTAGCCCAGTTTTATATCTAATCTCTTCAGCCGTTAAAGGTCTTCTATATTTTTCCATTACCGTCGGTAAAGCTAGTACTGCTGCTCCAAGAGAAATTAAACCAACTGCAATATATATTAACTCATGAGTGTCGCTACCAGTGGGTGGTAGTTCTGGGGGTCCGACAGGAGGCTTAACTGGGGTGCCTGGATTGCCATGTTTGCCAGGCGTACTATGTGTATACTCGAAGTCTGTAAAACCAATTATTACTTGCGTGTAATCTGGTGTTGGTTCATCACGTTTAACAGTATATGGCATTAGCTCTACCGTAAAATTGGTTGGGCTACAATCAATTATAGCTAAAGGAGCTTGTTCCTCACCGATATCATCAATGAAGTTATACATAGAATGAATTTTTGCCATGAGTGATATATCAAGTTCGGTGAGTTTTTCCCCGCTCTGTTGACGCGTAATGAATTCATTATAGAGTCCAATCGCACCTGTGAAATCAGACTTGAATTCTGGCAACCATTTTCCGAGAACTTGCATTTCATCGTCGGAAAGTTCAGCCTTTTCTTTAAGCTTATCGAATATGCCCTGAATACTGTTCAAGGTATCCGGAGAATATATATCTCCTTCTCCAAATAGACGGTCCTCCCCAGTTATAGGATCCGTGTAGGAATATACTGGATTGCCTCCCTCATCTTTAGCGGTTGCTAGCTCCCCGAGGGTGCCAATTTCGTTATGCAGGGCATCGTCTTGCTCAATCCATATTGTATATATCTCCGTGTATAGCCCTGCAGTCTCTGAGGGCACGATAATCTTGCCGTCTTGAGAGCTTACCTCAGCTGCAGTGATAGCGACCCTCGTTCCGTCAGGATTCACACCGAACACAACTGCAGTAACATTGGTATGCACTGGGTTATTTTCTAAGTCGCGTCTCGGTGTGAACTCCACTACCATATCCCCTGTTGATGTCTCACCGGTGAGTCTATTACAGGTTGATCCTGTTGAATAGTCTGTAAACACATGGTAACGTAATTCGTCCGGAGTTCTCTGGCCCGCAATTTCAGCAATTCTAGGGACTTTTACGCCATCGTCCCCAATATCATAGGTACCCGCGTTTGTCAGCTCAATTGTTTCAATTATCGGGTTTGCAATTAGAATGTCAGCCACTCTTAACGTTTGTTGATCTAGCCATATATTCGCCTCAGCCACTGCCTCTTGGTTGGTAAAGTCACTCACACTATCAATTGTTTCCAAGATCTCGGCCTGAATAGCTGCCAGCTCTGTATCTACGTCATTACTAAAGCCAGTGCCTATTAATGTAGCAAACTTATCGTTTACTTCATTAATGCGTTCTCGCTTTTGATCATCGCCACGCTTACTTGCTGACTTTAATTCAAGCTGAAAAGCAACTTCTGCAGCTGCTTTTTTACCAGCAAACTCAGCACGCTGCTGTGCATCCATAAATCTAAATTCAGCACTACCTCCATTTGCAATAGTAAGCAGGATGGCACCCTGATTATAACCATCAATGTCATCTATTAGTTCGTCTTGCGCTTCTACCGGTGTATTTGCGCCAGTAATTTCTTTTCTGGCGTCAAGTTCTGCTTTACGGGTACTATATGTGGTCCAAAGATCTTCCTTGCCTTCGTCAGTGGTTAGTTTAGCGCGTAGCTCATCCACTTTTTTTGTTAGCTCGCCCCCACCGTTTTTTGCTTCTTCATCGAGTGTATAGTTAATTCTACCGGTCATCACATCTATTGGCTCGGTTCTAGCCTCAACCATGCTCGAGGTTTCTGTTTGTACAGGTGGTCCAAAGGTAGTTACTAGAGGTGCAGCCTCCGCCGCACCAGCTACTGGGCCACCAGCAAATTCCGCCGCCCCACCAGCGAGAAGCCCAAGCCCAACAGCAGTATTAAGAATATGTCTTTTACTCATATATTTCTCCGTGTTTACGATCTATTAGATTATTATTTAGATTTTTTCTATACTCAAGTATTTGTTTTTGGGTAATTAAATTTTTTTAACTGTGGACTTAACCTGAAAAATTAAACCAAAATTGGTTAACATTATTTCACGTCAACTACCCTCGACCTCAGTCTGATAAGATACACGCTAACCTTATGTTAGCTAGCATTTGTCACGGTTTCGCTACTAGCTCCGCATTGTCCAAGCGACCAAATTATAGACAATGTTTCAACGCTTGACGTTTTACGTCTTGTGCATATTAACACGATTATATGATCATGTCAATAATCACGTGCTGAATTCCAGTTCCAAATGCAACACTACCACTTTGACTCAAATACTTCTTCTGGTGTCCGGTAGTCTAGTCGTTTCCTTGGTCTAGTATTCAGCAGCTGGACGCTTGCGTCAAGCTGCGCTTGGCCAACAGCCAAGCTAGATCTCTTAGGGAAGTACTGCCGGAGAAGTCCGTTGGTGTTTTGCTAACTTGTTGAACTGTCCTTTGGTTAGAAAAACTCGGCGTATATTTGGGTCGTCAATATTTCCAGTGTGTGTCGCATTTGGGGTTGTTCCCCAGCCATTAGCGACAACGTCAAACGTAAAATTCAACAAAAGCTACATGAAGGAGAATAGCCCGGCAAGGCGCCAATAGGTTTTCTTAATGTTGATACGCAAGACGATAATGGCAGATTTTTTAGAAAAGGCGTGGTCCCGGATCCAACACGCCAGCCGTTTATTACTAAAATCTACGCGTTACGCCTGGAAGGAGTATCTTACAGGATGATTGCACATCAGATGCGCGCAGAGGGCCTCCTAGGCAACAGTAAGAACGCTAGACCAATCAGTGCCAGTATGATCGAGAATATCCTAAAGAACCCATTCTATTACGGCGTCATGAGCTATAACGGCAAAGAATAACCCCATAGATACCAGACTCTTATTAGCAAGCAAACATTCATGGAAGCTCAAAAAGTGACCGAGAGCCGTAATAACGGCGGCATAAGGCCCAGGAGTGACGTAAAGCGGGTCTTTACATTTAACGGCATAATGACCTGCAAAAAATGCGGTTGCAGCATGTCTTCATACGAGAAAAAAGGTTTCATATACATGCACTGCTCAAAAGCAAAATACGACTGCGGTCAGACTCATAGTAAAGAAGCAGAAGCCGAAGTCGAGATAAAGAAGATGATTGAAGCTATGACTGTCGATAACAATACACTTAGTCAGATCATGCAGGACCTCGCTGATGAACATAATAACGAACAGCTCTACTATAAAAACATCGCAGAGACGACGAAGCGTGAAATATCCCGCCTGAAGGGTCGGCTTGAAGCACTATACGAAGACCGGCTTGATGGCCGTATCTCTCTCGAAGACTACGACAAGATGGCTCAAAAGAATAAAGAAGAGACAGAAGAACTGGAGCGCAAGCTGGTCCAGATCACTACTGATGATAAGAGCTTCACGGTTGACGCGGCCTATTTGCTGAAATTATCCCGTAACACCGGTAAACTCTTTGAAAGTTCTAAAGCGCCGCTAAAAAACCGACTTTTGAAAATCGTACTTTCGAACTTGGAATTTGACGATAAAAAGCTCTTTTATAAGAGAAGAGCACCCTTTGATGTTATCTCTGAGTGCCTTCTAAGCTCAAATTGGCTCCCCGTACAGGTCACGGAACTATTACAGGGGTAGTGGGACACAAAACGGGACAAATGAGACACGAAACGCATATATTTGAAGTGTCTCGTTTTTA
>CAZBRN010000089.1:0-1624 GCA_964494545.1 uncultured Candidatus Saccharibacteria bacterium
CCGCGCAGGTGACGCCGGTCGTGAGCGTCCCTTCGATGTCCGAACGCCCCGCGTGGTTCTTGGCGTGCGCGGCGAACGACGAACGCGCGCTCCTCGACGCGGCGGGCGGGAAGGGGGGTGGGTGATGGGCTACTTCCCGAACGGGTCGAGCGGCGAGGAGTACGAGAGCCGCGTCTGCCTCAAGTGCGTCCACTACAACAAGGGGCCGTTTGACTGCTGCCCCGTGTGGGATCTCCACCAAGCGTGGAACTACGAGCAGAACAAGACCACGCCCGATGGCATCGCAAAGAAGCACGCGCTAGACACGCTCATCCCGAGCGACATGAAGCACAAGCATCCCGGCGTGTTCCCGGCCCTCTGCACCATGTTCATCGAGGCGCCACCCGAGCCGACGACGATCGACGAGCGGTTCCCCGACTCGGTCCACCCGGCGTATCGAAAGGGAGTCTCGACATGAGCCACGACCTGCGCGAGGCGGCGATGGCGCTGATCGGCCACATCGAAGCGTCGTCCGGCAAGGGCGACCTCGTCCTGCCCGCTGGCGCGTGGAAGGCGTACGACTCTCTCCGCGCCGCCCTCGCCTCGCCGCGAGAGGACGAGAGGGGGGTGGAGGACGACCGAGTCGCCAAGATCCGCGCGTACGCAACGGAGAGCGCCGCCGTCTGCCGCACGGCCGAGGAGACGAGGCGGTCGGACCTGTCGAAGCGCGAGAACGGGACGATCGCCGACATGCTCCGCGAGCAGGTGTTCGCGTGGGGCGAGAAGGCGAAGTCGTACGACGCGCTGGTCGAGTTCATCGACGCCACGCGATCCCGCCCCGACGCGAACGGGAGGGGGGAGTGATGCGCTACATGCACCTCGCGGACGGCGACTTCACCTCGGTGCCCGTGGACAGGGAGGACGCCGAACTGTTCGCGCGACTCGGAGAGAAGTGGGCTGCGACGTACCGGCTCTACGCGCTCCGCGAGGATGCGAAACGCGGCCTCGACCGTCCCGTCTACTCGGCAGCGGCAGCGATGCGGGCCGTGTTTGGCAAGAAGCACGCCGCGAAGGGAGGCCCCGATGCCCGCGAGTAGCCGAGAGGTCGCGACCAGGTTGACAGCGCAGCTGCGAAGCGCCGGCCAGCTCTGCGCCGCCGAGACCATGTGGGGCCACCCCTGCCGCGGCTACGCCAACGGGAGCGGCCTGTGCCCCACCCACGACGGGCGCACGCCGCGGGGCGTCTCGCCGGTCAAGGAAACCCTCCGCAAGCGACGCCGCGCCGAGGAGTGCCGTGCCCAAGTCCACGCCGCAAGGAGATCCACATCGTGAACACCCCCGACGACCCCGCCCCCAACCTCGAGCACTTCCTCGTCGTCACGATGCGCGGGAACTGCGACCCCGTCCTCGTGCGACAGGAGACGAAAGCGTCCGCCCTCGCCGCCGTGCGGTTCGCCGCGGAGCTCCTGCGCAAGGCGCCGGCCGACCGCGCGTGCTGCTGGGCGGTGACGTCCGCCGGCATCGTCACGACGCTGTCCGAGACGGGGGTCGCGACGCAGGAGGCCCACGTGGTCCTCGCGGCGTTCGACCCGCGCGAGGTGGTGTCCGTCCAGGTCGTCTCGCGCGCCGTCGAGGCATGGAAGGC
>CAZBRN010000089.1:1634-2957 GCA_964494545.1 uncultured Candidatus Saccharibacteria bacterium
GGAGCGTGAGCCTCGCATCGTTGCGTAGCCGAGAATTGTGCGGTACGATCCGGGGCGTACCCATCGGTTGGGTCCGCGACGGTGGTAGCACTATCCGCCGCCGCGTCGCCGCGGTCCGTGCCCGGGCAACCCGAGTAGTGCCGGGCCCCGGGCCGGTTTCTCCCATGCCCACCTCGATCCCGGCGATCCGGTACGCCGACCGGCACACGACGGCGCTCCTCGCGAAGTTGCGACTCGACGCGCGCAGGTTCGACGTCGTGTTCGCCGCGCTCGCTCAAGCCTTCGATGCCGGTGCCGCGCCGACGGCCAGCGAGGCCCCTGGCGCCCCGCGGACGCCCCTGGACGGCCCCGCCGTCGTCTCCCCGAGCGCGAGGGCCTGACCGTGGCCGCGCGCATCGTTGAGGGGCTGTTCACCTGCCGCAAGCGGTGGGCGCTCGAGGCCACCGTCGCGAAGTCCGGCCACCGCTGGCGAGCCCCCGCGCCCATGTGCGCCGCGGAGTGTGTCGCCCGCATCCTGTGCTGGCTGGACGACCGGGGAGACCCGAAGGGCCGGATCCACGACGCCACAGACGACGACGTCGAGCTCGCCGCGGGGTGGGTCGGCAAGCCCGGGGTGCTCGTCGGGGCGCTCGTCTCGACCGGGTGGATCGACCGGACGCCGGCCGGGATGGAGTGGCACGACTACGGGTCCTTGAACCGGCTGACGCTCACCGACCGCATCAAGAAACTCGGCCGCGACCGCCGGGTGTCACCCGATTCGGTAGGCGGACGTCCTCGCAAGTCAGGCGACCAAACCCACCCCGACAATGGGGACCAAACCGGGGATAAGCAAGGGGACCAAAGGGGGGACCAAACTAGGGACCAAAGGCAGGACCAAAGGGGGGCGTCCGAGTCCGAGTCCGGGGAATCCTTCAGAAAGGATTCCCCTCCGGACGCAGAGCGCCCGCTCGCGCCGATGGCGCGGGCGCCGGACCGGACCGGAGGGCAGACCCCGGACGCGCCCCGGGACCCCGGGCGGCTCCCCGCACTCGACCCGCGGCTCATGTGGTCGCCCGAGGAGCGCCGCATCGTGGTCCGCCCCGGGTGCGAGGCCCCGCCGAAGGTCGCATCGACCGGGGGCGCCCCGTGACCGTCGCCGACCCCGTCGCGTTCGTCCCGCCCCACGACCTCGACGCCGAAGCCTACGTCCTCGGAGCGTGTCTCCTTGACCCCGAGGCGATCCCGCGCGTCGTGGAGATCCTCGACGCCGAGCACTTCTACGCGGGGCCCCACGGCCGGCTCTTCACGACAATCCGGCGGCTCTTCGACGGAGGCACGGCGCCC
>CAZBRN010000089.1:2967-3825 GCA_964494545.1 uncultured Candidatus Saccharibacteria bacterium
CGAACGCTTCCGCACCGTCAACGACGAACTGCCCGGGACGCTCGCCGACGTCGGTGGCGCCGAGGGGCTCGCCGCCCTTGTCTCGCGGGTCGAGTCGTCGGCGAACGTCGAGTCCTGGGCCCGCATCGTGCTCGACCACGCCGTCCGTCGGCGGGTCATCATGTCGGCCGACGCGCTCCTCGTCGCCGCGCGCCGGGGGGAGTCCCCCGAGCAGCTAGCCGAGATCGCGCAGCGGGCCGTCGCCGAGACGGAGTTCGCGGGCGCCGCGCGCGTCTCGTTCGTGGACATGCTCGAGGCAGCGTTCGCGCAGGTGGACGCGCCCGTCGCGAACCGCGGCGTGCCCACCCTGTACGGACCGCTGGACGACCTCCTCGGCGGGTTCCACCCGGGCTCGCTCAACCTGCTCGGTGCGCGCCCGTCGATGGGGAAGTCCACGTGGGCGCTCAACGTCGCCGTCAACGTCGCACTCATGGGCATCCCGGTCGCCTTCCTGTCGCTCGAGATGGGGGCGGCGGACCTCACCCGGAAGGCTCTCGCGATCCAGTCGGGGGTCGCCGAGCGGCACCTGAAGGGCGGGCACCTGCTGACCGAGGACGAGCGCGCGCGGGTGAACGAGGCCGGCGAGCACCTGCGCCACGCCCCGCTGTTCATCGAGGCGGGCGACTTCACGACGAGCACGATCCGGGCGAAGATCCGGGCGCTGAAGTTCAAGCACGGCGTCGAGTTCGTGATCGTGGACTACCTCGGGCTCGTCCGCGCCCCGTCCGACGTCCGCACGATCCGATCGACCGTGGACCTCGTGACGCACGTGTCGGGGGCGCTCAAGGGCGCGGCAGTCTCGACGGGCGTGCCGATCCT
>CAZBRN010000090.1:0-2022 GCA_964494545.1 uncultured Candidatus Saccharibacteria bacterium
AAACCTGTCGAGATTCTGCTGGTCGTCCACCTATTTAGCTAATTGGTCGCCCATGTGGTGATACAGTATGTTGTGTTTGATGTTTGATGTCATCCATGATTATTGTGTCCCTCCAGTTTTTGTAGTGGTAGTTGTAGGAGTAGTAGTCTTTGTTGTGTCAGTTTTTTCTGTCTTTAAAAGTGGTAGAACTTTTGTCTCGATAGTAGTACGAATATCTTTGGCGTCTTTAGCGATAACCACTCGAGCAGCACGAGCAGCCTCTAGGGCCCCTTTAAATCCTGCAGGGTCAACAATACAGTCAACATCATTAAGATCTTGCAGAGACGTCTGGTAGGTAGCGACGTCGTTGGTGTATGAATCAATCTGGGTCGTTAGCGTCGTTTGTGCAGCTTCGAGAGCTTTAGTGTCTGTGCCATCAGCCTTCATATCTTTAATAACTGTTGCAAGCGCAGTAGTGATTGTTGAATAATTCCCAGTTCGAACCTTTACTTTATCGGTAACAGTCACCGTCAATGCTTTACTCTTAATTTGAGCGACTTTACATTTTAGTTTTAGCTTTGCTTGGTCGGTAGCACTCAGCGTGGCTGCATAAGTTGCTTTATTTTTGGCAATCCGATCTGCAAGCGTAGTTTTAGCTGCAGAAGTCGCCGCAGTCGTTGTTGTTTTTGTCGTCGTTGGTGTAGTGGTCGACGGAGTTGCTGCCGCTAAAACGGGTGCAACACTCAAGAATGGTGTCACTAATACCATACTTACTATCAACTTAAATTTTGTCATGTAGATCCCTTGTTACTATAGCTCTATATTAGCATAAGCTTTTACGTGAGAGAATAGCAGTTATCTCCAGTATTGATCATTTGTTCCGCCACTAAGTCTTCAGGCACTGGTCCAAACCTTTCGTCATCTACCAATAATTACTACTAGTGCACTAAGTGGGAGGGACGTAAAACTACTATTGTGTGAATCCGGTAACAACCCAGTTGCTGCCCTTGAGATTTATTTGCAATACTACACGGTCGACAAATCCGTCGTAGAAGGCCGACATTTTAACGGTCGCAGACGTATCAGTCGTCCTATCCCAAGTGGAATCATCGATAATAAATGCCGCGTTGCTGGGGATCTTAGGGAATGACGTACTGACGTACTGATTACCTACGACGCCATTCATCTCAATACTCCGCATCGACGTACAAGCAGCCTCTGGTATTGATGGCTCAGTACATGAGCTATCTGGTTCAACTGATCCAGCAGCACTACTTGATCCGTGATTTGCATTACCCCCATAGCTTGACGTCGATCCGGATGATGAGTTACTAGTTGAGGCGGTTCCAGTCGGCATTGTACTGTCGGATGCCGTTTCTGATCCTGTTGCTACTTTAGTATCACTCGATACAGTTTCATTTTTCTCGGCTAAATAAAAACGCGCGCCAAAGAATACCACTACACCTGAAATGGCCAACGCCAAGATCACCATAATCCGCGATGAAGATGCCGATTGAGCACTTTGCAACTTATTATTAACGGTGTTGTATGATTTAACTTGCGATTGTAGTGCCATGTTTTGCGCCTATTTAGCTTGCATTATGCTTATGTACAGCATAGCATATCTATATTTTTCGTGGTTCAAGACTAGTTTAGAAGCTCTGCAGTATGCTTCTAACAGATGGAAAACAAGTATTTAAAACGTTCACACATTTCTGAGTCACAATTCAGGCGTGTAGTGCGGTTGTTTTGTGAGGATATGACAGCTGTGCAAATTGCCTCATTGACTGGGCTAAATCGGAACACGGCAAACCGGCTACTAACACATATACGCCAGGTAATAGTTCGCCACTGCGAAGCTAATTCACCACTCTCTGGCGAAGTCGAGATAGATGAGAGTTACTTTGGTCCTAAGCGGGTTCGGGGTAGACGTGGACGTGGTGCGGGCAAGAAAGTTATTGTTTTTGGCCTACTTAAACGCCAAGGCAAGGTATACACCCAAATCGTTCCCAATGTCTCACGAGACACGCTCAAACAGATCGT
>CAZBRN010000090.1:2122-3768 GCA_964494545.1 uncultured Candidatus Saccharibacteria bacterium
GGCTGGAGCAGTCGTTGGCTGACTTGATGCGACTGGTGTAGTTTCAGAAACAGTATTTGAAGAAAGTTTAGTATCAGGAACGGAGTCTTTACTTATCGATGACGGCTGACTAGTTACGGTCGTAATAGCAGCCGAATTCTTTTTGGCATAATAATAGTCAACTGTAATGTAGCCAATAAGTGCAGCTAGGATTATTCCAAGGATGAGGGCTAAAGATTTCGAGATTCGGGAATGGAAAATCGGCCCCATGCTAACACGACGAATTGTTGGCTTTGGTTGTGGGAGAGAAGATGGCTCTTGGTTTTGAGCCACGCGCGGAGTGAGATCATATGGGTCAAAATCAGGTTTCATACATAAGCAGTATAGAATATTTGATATCAAGAAGCCAGATCAGCACGCGACGCATGAGATCTATGTAACGCTATTGAGCTGGGATGCCGAGGTTGGAGATATCTTTTGCGTTTGCAGGAATAGCAATCGACACATCTTTATAACTGTAGACAACTTTTGTACTGCCTTGGTCTGTTGAGCTTGTGAACTGGCTTACCCGTTTAGTTTTTGTATCAATATACATTTTGGTGTTAGCGGCGTTGTCTACCGTCCAGACATTACAGGTCCCGCTCGGACAACTTTCGGTGCCGACGGACTTAGCAGTAGTTTTATAACCACTAAGCTTTGAATCATCGTATTGGAAATTGTTCGGATTAAATCCAGAGCTCGAACTCTGTGCTGTCGAATACTTGAAGCATTCGTTTTCGGATTGACACACATAATAAGCATCTTTGGAGTAGATCATAGTCATCGTTTGATCGCCGATCTTTCCTATAAACTTACTCAAACCTGATTTTGCGTCGAACTCCATCAAACCATCCATGGTCTTAACACCTTTATTGTCCGTAGTGGTCATGGTAGCCGAAAATGACGCACCGGCGGTTGGTTGAGCATCGAACAGACTTGATTGATTTGTCTTGGAGCCCGAACTACTGGTATTTTTGGATGAATCATCTTTACCAGAAATAATGATTGTCGCACCACCAACCACGACCACAGCGCCGATAATTATTGGGATTATTTTCTTCATATGCACCTCCTTATATACTCTCACTATACGCTCCAAATACCAGAAGAGCTATAATAGATACAGGACGACATAATTAAGGACCAAACACAATGAATCAAACAATCATCAATCTACTACTTGCCTTAGCTACCAACGAGCTACTTCACAACGGACTCGAAATTAACAATATGCGAGAAAAACTTCGACGCCTATCTGCCTACATGAACAAAAAATCATACAAAGAACTGCCTGTGAATATCGATACCAGAGCTAAAAGTTACACCGTATCATTCATTGCCTTTGTGGTATTTATTTTGCCTCTTTGGGGTGTGTTTACGCTGTTAAATCTTGAACAATCACTCGCACTCAAACTTATCGTGAGCTTGCTTGTTGGCAGCTATATCGTAACTGCAGTTGTAGCGGACCAATGGCATGTCGATATCGAAAAGATCACCAAACCCTTCCGCAAAAAATAATTCTATTTTTCGACGGTGTGCTGTTCGAGCCACGTTGATAGTTCCGGAACGCTCAAGTGATCGATGGCAATGCGAACGGCAAAAATTTCAAGCTCGTTATCCTGCAAATA
>CAZBRN010000091.1:0-3685 GCA_964494545.1 uncultured Candidatus Saccharibacteria bacterium
CCGCGTGCTGCTGCATGAGCGGATCGTGCTGGAAGCGATGAAGCTCGGCGTTAGCGTAGAGTCTTTTTTACCGTAACTACACCCAGAACAGGAGACAGATAAATGGCATTTCAACACATCCCAATCAACAGCGGCGCTCGCAAGGGCGCAGCGTTTCGCAGGGCTCACGATGGGTTTTACGGCGGGCTCGACTTCTTCAATGACATGCTTCTGGTCGGGCCATTTTTCATCGACGGCACCCCTGGAGACGAGCTAGCCGATCATTCACACTTCGAGGTGGAATACGGCTTGAATTCTGGCACCGGCTGGAAGGCGTTTGCAGAAGTCGCGTCACTGATGGCGAAACTAAACAACAATACCAGTCAGACGGATATTTTTAACGCCTTGCGGCAGGTGCGAAAGTATTTTGCATAGTTGCGTTCGGGTCTATCGTCGCAAGTAATGTAGGAACCGCCTAGGGGCAGCAATGGGCGACATCGCATCCAATCTGGTCGGGCACTGGGAGCTGCAAGACAACGCGGCAAGCACAACCGTAGTTGCCACTGTCGGTACAAACGGCACGCTGACGAACTCGGGCAACACTTCCGCCAGTAGCGTGACCGGGCCAGGGGGTTCGTACCCCCTAGCTCTTTCGCTGGATGGGACGAATGACTTCATTAACGTGACGACTGGCAACAGCGCCGCCTTCCAGAACGTCGGCGCCTGGACGATTGCCTGTTGGCTTAAAACGTCTGCGTCTACTGGGACAGTAGTGTCCGGGAGTGCGACAACCGCCGGCTTGTTTCGTGCGGGGATTAGTATTTCGACTGGAACATTTGTGGCGTCGAGTCGATCAACTAACGCCGGAACCCTCTACGGGCGCGCGACTGTCGCCACCTACAACGACGGCACTTGGCACCACGTAGCAGGCGTTGTCGACATCGCAAACGATACGATCGACCTCTATGTGGACGGCTCGCTAATAGCTTCGACGACGTTGACGAACGGCACGATTGCATGGACGACAACCGCCACGGACAACGACGCATCAGCAGCCGTCCGCCTCGGGCAATACAACGGCGCGACCTACTTTAACGGCTCGATGGCTGACGTGCGATTTTATCAGCGGGAGTTAGTGGCGGCGGACATTTCGGATTTGTACGCGCTCGGCTCTAGCGGCGGCACAACAACGCCTTGGTACTACATGGCCCAACAAAGGGTGGTTGGATAAATGATTTGCTATGACGTAGACACCGCCCTGGCGGAAGTGCCGGTCAACTCTGTGGGGCTGACCGATGACACCGACTTCAAGACGCTGGAGACTGCTGTTGCCTACAACGCCAGCGGCATGGCGCTCTACTGGCACTTCATCACGCCAGCGGGAGCGTACACCTGCACTGCGGTGACGCCTACCACCGCTGGCACCTACGATTGGGCACACCAGCAGCAGGGCATGTACACCATCGAAATCCCTGCGAGCGGTGGCGCGTCAATTAACAACGACACCGAGGGCTTCGGTTACTTCACCGGATTCGCTACGGGCGTGCTGCCGTGGCGTGGGCCGACTGTCTGCTTCCGTGCGGCGGCGCTAAATGACGCCCTCGTGGAAGGCGGCGACCTGCTGGATGTGAGCGTGACGCAGTTCGGTGGAACCAACGGCACCTTCTCGGGCGGCAGAGCGGAAGTGAACACCTCGCACATTGCGGGTTCTGCTGTATCGACCAGCACGGCTCAGCTTGGCGTCAATGTCGTGAACTTCGGAGGGAGCGCGGGTGCGTTCGCCAGCGGCAGGCCGGAGGTTAACACCTCGCACATCGCAGGGTCGGCGGTATCTACTAGCACCGCACAACTTGGCGTGAACGTCGTGAACTTTGGCGGAAGCGCCGGCACGTTCGCGAGCGGCCGACCGGAAGTCAATTCATCGCACTGGGGCGGAACCGCTGTTGCGTCTGCCGTGCCTAACGTCAACGTCGCTCAAATCTCCGGCGACTCGGTCGCTGCGGATAATGCTGAGAGCTTTTTCGACGGGACAGGTTACGCCGGCACGGGTAACACCATCCCAACGGTCACGACCGTCACGACAACGACCAACTTGACGAACGCACCAACGTCAGGCGACTTGACGGCGACCATGAAAGCATCCGTTAACGCGGAAGTGCTTGACGTCTTGAACACTGACACGTTTGCCGAGCCAGGGCAGGGCACGCCAGCCGCAACGACGTCACTAGCCGCAAAGATCAACTATCTCTACAAAGCCTGGCGCAACAAGAAAACGCAGACGGCTACCCAGTATTCGCTATTCGCTGACGATGCCACGACAGTCGATCAGAAAGCGACAGTGGGCGAAACCGCTGGAACGACAACGGTTGGCGAGATCGCAACAGGCCCGTAATGGCACTTGATACGCTCCAAGAACAAGGTTCAGCGATCCATCTCGGGATTCCGTTCCGAGTGTGGCGAACTGCGCCAGCGACTATTGGGGCTGGAGAACAACAATCCTTATTGGGGCTATGCTCTGCACCGCTAGCCGATTCAGTTATGCCCCCCGTCAACACCATCGCCCCAGCCGTCACCGGCACTGAGGCTACGGGCAAAACGCTCTCTTGCACTACCGGCACCTGGACGGGCCACGATAGCTTAGCCTACCAGTGGTACACCAACGGCACCGCCTCGACTTCTGGCGGGACTGCGATCACTGGCGCAACTGCCAACACGTTCGTTCTCACCGACAGCCAAGACGACCTCTACGTCTATTGCGTCGTCACGGCAGTCAACGAAGTAGGTTCGACCACGGAGCCTAGTAACGTCGTCGGCCCGATTCTCGGCCTGAACGTCGTCGTCAAAGCGAATCCCGTATTCGCTGACGTGGCTGACTTCCAGGATCAAACGCTCATCAACGAAGCGGTTGGCGACGCTGGCGCTGGCGAGGAGATGCCGGCTCCAAGCACATGGGAGACAGACTCCCCGGTTGGCGATGTTGATTGGTCCGCGTTCACCCTGGCCGTCGATGCCAACGCGATCAATCGTTCGAATCGTGCAGGCGCGACGTTAATCAGCCCGAATTACGTTGTCCTAGCCGCTCATGCCGGCGGCGACAACACCGGACACACTTGGATGACGCCAGCCGGCGCTGAGGTGACGCGCACGTTAGGCTCGACGCCAGATGTGGACTATTGGGAACTAGGCACGGGCGACCTCGCACTCGCCAAGCTGTCGGCCCCGATCAATAACATCACACCGATGCCAATGATCCTTGATTGCTCCAAGGTCGCCGGACGCGACGGCCTAGCGATCGAGATGAATCGGCATCTCAATGTATTCACGATCCCCAGTTCCCTCGATAACACCGACGAAGATTGCATCATCAGCCATTCTCGCGCCTCCGATGGGCTAGAGAATGGCGACAGCGGCAAACCGTTCGTCATCATCATCGACGACACGCCGGTCATGGTCATTACGGCGATGTACACCGCATCTCCTAGCGGCCCGCCGTTTACTGGCACCGGCCCGAATGCCTCGCACTTTATCGACGAGATTTTTGCCATCACCGCTGAAGATGGGGAGTCGCCAACAGTGTGGGATTTGCGGTCGGGGGATGACGGGGCGGTTTCTGGAAATCCCGGCTCGTCCCCAACGGGACAGGTCACATCGTCACCAACCAACATGCCTATTGCGTTATTGAGGAAATACCATGCGAATGCTCGCT
>CAZBRN010000092.1:0-3673 GCA_964494545.1 uncultured Candidatus Saccharibacteria bacterium
CTTGATCTGCTCGGGGCGGAACCCGACGAAAACATTAGAAACCCTCTCAGGGTCACGCATGTTCTTCAAAATAACCCCATCTTGATTCTCATCTTGAGCATCAAGGATAATAGTTTCCCTGTCCTTTCCACCTGTTACTTCCCATAGCCGGTTGTACTTTGCACCTGACGCTTCAATTTCCCTTGGATTTTTGATTGATAGGTAAGCAGGTATTACATTGCTTCGTGTGGTGGTTATATATCCTTCAGCATTGCCAAAATCTTCTGAAAACTTAGAAGCAGAGTCAGGATCATCCGTAAACCAAATGTCACTTAGAACACCCGGCGTGAACGCATCAAATTGCGCTTTAGTTCCATGATAGACCACCAGCGGCTTCCCATCTGCATCAACAACCTTGGAGTCTCCGAACCACTGCCAGAAGTTGCGGATTTGCTCGTCTGTCTCGGCAATGCGCTGACCGTTTGCGTTCACAGTCGGACGATTAACACCGTTGATGTTGATGGTGTAGGATTGTTTTGTCTTAGGACCATCTTCTTCCGAAATAGAACGAAGCCTGCTTCCTGTCTCATCTTCAAACTTGCCTTCCTTGATTTGCTTGTTCCACCAGTCAATAAAGGCGTCACGATCTTTGGCGTCGCGGATCAAGGTTGGGAATTGGTCACTGATAGCTTTAATCGCGTCTTGGTAGTTGTCGTATTCACCTTGGAACACAGCTTGCACAGCACGAGCTTGCGCCTCACCAGCGTTAGCCATGTACATCCACCAAGCAGCGTTGTCAGAGCGAAGCTCTCTACGTGCCTTGTCAACTTCAATCTGTTGCGTCAGGATAGCGCGCTTCTCGTACTTGGCAACTTCACTACGCTTGTTCGTTCCCTTTTCGTAAGGGACGGAACTGGCTTGGATACCGTGTTGCGTTTCGTGAATGATCGAGCTAATCAGTTCCCGTTCAGCCTTCTTGTACAGAGCGCCTTGTGCGTTACGGAGCGTGTTAACCGTCTTGCCGCTTACTGTCACAGTATTGGTGTACGGGTTGAACGAAGCCTCTCCGGGCTTGAACGTGTTGTCAATGGCTATCGTGTAGTTCTTGATCTTCGGGTAGTATTCGTAGAGAGTCTTGTGATTCAAGACATCACTGACCTTAGCACCACTTACGATGTTCTTCGGGTTGACGGAAGCGTTCTTGTCGCTAATCTCAACAGCCTTTCTACCGTACACCGGATCAACAAAGCCACCACCAGCAGCAATTTCTTCTCTGGCCTTCTGACTAGTAATACCGTAGGCGATACTCTTTTTGGTAGTTGAATCATTATTGGTTTCAACACCACGCTTAGCAGCTTGCTTCAGTTCTTGTTTGGCAATATAGCCTAGGTCTTTGAGTCGGATGTCCAGAGTCTTACCTGTGACTTTACTGAACGTATTCCGGGCACCCGCAACAAGATTGTCCACGGCTTTCCACACGGGACCAAGCCTTCCCTCGTATCCACGGCGAGTCAGTTCTTCCACAAAGTACGTGGCAATCTCTTCTCGTGCAGGATTATCCGTTTGCTTGTTTGCCCTTTCGAGTGCGTTACGGGCGATGTCCCCCAAACCGCCTTGCTTCTTGGATTCAGCTTCAATAACGCTGTTCAGCTTGTTAATCGCTGTGTCACCAGCAAGATTAGCCAGCAAGGCTACTTTCTTTCCACCCTTCGTTCCGAAGTCACGCAAGTGTCCGCCCTCGTGGTTAGCAACAGCCTCAAGGAGTGCTTGTCTTGCTTTCGGGTTTCGTGCAACAGGCTTACCGTTCTTGTTCTCGTATTTGATGGATTCAACGTTGATGTCGAACTTACCACGGTACGTCTCACCTTGGACATTTGCCCCTTTCTCGTCCTTGATCGTCGGCTTAAGAGTTACCACACCCGACTTAATCAGGTTGTCCGTGTCTTCTTGGGAAAGGAATTTGGTCAAGTCCTTGGCTGCTTCTGCTACGTCAGCGGATCGCTTTTCAACATCCTTGGCAACAGCGGCTTCAGTCTTCTTTACGAGATTGGTAAGAGGCACACGTCCCTTACCGTTACGCTTATCCAGCAAACGCACTTCGTCAGCAATACGTGCTTCAATCTTACCTACGTCTTGTTCTTTGTCAGCAAGAAGTTCTTGGGCGCGTGCCTTGACTGCTTGATCCGTGACATCTGCCCCCCTCGCGTACAACTCTTGAGCAGCAATCTCCGTAACCTTACGGGTGCGCTCTTTCTGTGCTTCAGTGAGATTGGGTCTAGCTTGTCTCTTGATGAAAGGCGACGTTTCAATAGCCTGTTTAAGTGCTGGACTGATAGTGCTCTCAGGCTGCACAGGAGCCTCAGGAGCAGCCTCTAACACTGACCCGCTACTACCCCCTTGACCCTCTTGGGATCGTGGCTTAAACGGGCTTGTAGGAGCTTCTAGAGGTACTTCAAAAGCGACTGGCTGACTGTTGCTCAGATTCACCGCACTTTGCTGTCCTGCGTCAAAGGCAGCATCACCCGTAGGCTGCACAAGTTCGTTGGCAACACTATCGATAATCTTTCTCAGGTCACTTTGGTTTCTACGGACAGTAAGATCAGCAATACTCTTGTTATCTGCAATCAGTTCAGGTTCGATCTGTAGAGCAGCAGCGAGTCTTTGTCTTTCGGTAATCAGGTCGTTTTCGTTAATGGCTCCTGATTGAAAGGCTTCTATAGTTTGGGCGAATGCCGATTTTCCAAGATTGACTCGATTCTGGACATCTTGTCCTTCTTGGATGGAAGACACACCACCTATGACAGAGCCCATCGGACCACCGACAAGAGCACCAGTCATTGCTGCACCAGTTACGCCTTGCCATTCTGGACGACCAAGTGCAAGGTTCTCTGCACGTTGCTGTGCGCCTTCTTGCAAGAATTCACCACCAGCTTCAGTAACAGCAGGCTTGGCAAGATCAGCCATGCGCTCCGTCAACGTCTGACGTACAGTTCTGCGACCAGCCTTCTGAGCACCTGTAACAAGACTCGTTGCTTCAGCACCAGTTAAGGTTTCAAATGCAGCGGCAGCAAGAACAGCAGGATCAGTAGCAGCCACCATCGAAGCCTCTTCAGCTTTCTTGGCGTCACCAGTAGAATCCATGACTTGCTTGTAAACATCCGCCTGAATACCAGCTAACTCTTGACCGCTGAGAATAGAAGCCTGTGCGCCACGCTGAAGCATCTGAGCGAACCTTCCAGACTCACGGAGAATGCCTGCGCCACGCGCGATAGGTCCACCAGCAGCCATTCCGCCGAGACTTTCGGTGGTCATGTAAGGAATCAGTTTCTTGTTCTTGCTGAAGAACTCAGCTACTTCAACAGCTTTGTCGTCAATCGGAAGTGCGTTGAACTTGTCATCTTGCAACAACTGACCAAGACGTGCTTCTGATTCGTTGATGTCTTCAGAGCGAGCTTTAGAGGCTACGTCTCTGATTCCTTGGCGAACGTCGCCCACGGTTTGAGATACAGTGCCTTGTGCGCCTTGAATCCCTTCGCGAAGCTCTTTTGCTCCCGGAATACCTACAAACTCATAAGCCTGTGCCAGCTTTTCTTGTGGGTACAGAACAGAACGAGCAGCCATGTTACCAAGAGCAGCGACGCCCTGTGCAGCACCAGAATATCCAGCTACAATCGGATCAACGTAAGCTACAGAG
>CAZBRN010000093.1:0-3598 GCA_964494545.1 uncultured Candidatus Saccharibacteria bacterium
GGCATCTCATAGCCGCCGGAGTAGACGATCACGACGTCCTTGCACCACGACCACAAACAGGGATAGCCGGAAGCATCGAGGCGATAGAGCAGCCCCGCCTCGCCGTCGAGGCGATATTCGTCGGCGTCTACCGCGACGTCGTCGACCGTGACGCTGGTGATGCTTGCAACCGGATACTGCCGCAGGCTGAAATACTCAGCGCCGCCAGGCTCGCCCCAAAACCGCTCGGTCACGCCTCGCGTGCCGAAACTGCGGCGGGTCTGGGCCTCGATGTCGCTGGAGGCTTCCAGTATCTTCGCCGTGAGAAGTTCGTCGGTAGCGTCACTGGTGATGCCGAGTTCCGCCTTGACGCGGTCCAGCGTCGTCAGCGCGACCCGCTCCGGCGCCGTGGTGACGGTTGCTATGCTGCGCACGACAAGACCTCGTCGAGATCGGCAAACGGAAACTCGGTCACGGCCGAGCCATGGGTACAGTTCAAGATCTCCACCCCCGCCGCGATCGCCGCCTCATTCCAACCGCGAAAAGCCCGCTGGAATTCGTTCTCGTAGATCGAGAGATCGCGCGGACCCTTGTACTCACTGTGATGATGCTCGCGGCCGTTGACCACACGCATGTCATAGCCGACCAGCAGAACGCGGCGCGCCCCCATCGCGATCGCAAGGCTGACGGCCGTGTGGCCGGAGCTGCGGCCCTGCTGAATCTCGGAAGAGCCGAGATCTGGGAAGCCAGGCACCTTCGGCAGCACGCCATCGGCAACGCGAACGCGCGGCGGGCCATCCGGATCGCCGCAGCCCTTGACGCGCAGGATGCGCGACCGACCATTGTGCAGCGGCATTCCCGGCGCATTGAGTTCGCGCGCCGCCTGGCGGGACATCGTGACCACGAGACCGGGCCAGTCGGCTACGAGCTGCTTGCGCGCGTCGTACCAGCCGGAGTCTGTAAAGAACAGCACGTCCGCCCAAGGCGCCAGCGTGCAGGATGAATTGACAACGATCGCCTTGCACTTTCCCGCAGCGCGCGCATCGCGGATGCGATCGCAGATCGCTTGCGTCAACGACGGGCCCGAGGCGATGCAAACCACTGTCTCGCCCCGGAACAGCAGCTCCGGCGGCCAGATCACGTTTTCCCATGGCGTGATGGGATTGCGCAGATCGACGACGTTCATCGTGCAGGCACCAGCACAATGTCGCGGTCAAACTCATCTACAACGCGGTAGCCGAACCCGGCCTTGAGCCACTCAACCACTTCACCGCGATTGACCGCGTAGCGAACCGACAGGCCCTTGTCCTCGACTACGATCACCGGCTGATGAGCTGCGATGGTGGCCACGGCACCGCGCAGCACCTGCAGCTCGAACCCTTCGACGTCGAGGTCGATCAGGTCGCAGCCGCCGAGGCTCAGATCGTCGATCCGCAGCATCGGGATGCTGCCGCTAGTCGACACGTAGTGCACAGGCAGCGGAAGTTCACCGGGTCGGGTTCGAACGTGTAGACGGTCTCGAACTTTTGCCCGAGCTCGCGCGGCCAGAGCCCGCAGTTGCCGCCGGCCTGCACCGCAACCTCGAACTTGCGAACGTGCGGATAGACGCGGGCCAGGCTGCTCACCTGGCTGAAGAGCACGTCGGCCGCACCCCTGTCTTCCACCGGCCAGAGCAGGCCGCGCTCGATGCGGTATCCTTCGGGCATCATGCCGCCATCTCCCAGGCAATCCGCACCGGATCGTTCACAGGCATGTCGGCGAACTTCGGCTTGCCGTGCAGACAAACCACGCGCGCATTTGGCGGGATGCCGTTGCGGCAGTGGACCTTGTAGGAGACGATTTGGTCGTCGACGACATCCTGCCAAGCACGAATTGGGCCGCCGCCGAAGGTCTCTTCGATATATGCCTGATCGCCCATCCTCTTGCGCTGGGTGTCCATTTGCTTGGCCGCATTGCGCGCGAACTCGTAGTACAGGAGATGCGCGTGATGGGCCCCATACCAGGACATTATTCCTGATCCGAAATGGCCCTGGGCATAGAAATCGCGCAGCATCGTAAAGTGGGCGGAATGGGCGTGCACGCCAATGTTCTCGATGTTACCGACGATCGCGGTGTCGAGATCGAAGTACAGGACCGACCCCTCAAGCCTGAACAGTTCGATCTTGCTCCACCACCCCGGCCAGTCATGTTCCAGCGGAATCCGCTCGCAGGGAACGTCGACGTCGGAGAGACAAACAAAGCGATGATCCATTGGCAGATGACGCTTCACGCCATCGCGCAGCCGCGCCACCCACGTCGCATCGTAGATGCCGCCGGACTTCAGAACACAGGCAACGGTGAGCATGGCGGTGCTCTCCCTTGGTTAGACGCCGAGATAATCTCTGGCGATGGCGATGCGGTCGGGATCGCGGTCGATGCCGACAAAGTCGAGACCGGCGTAGCGACTGGCCTTTCCGATGGTTGCCCTGCCCATGAAGCCGTCAAACACGACGCGGACATCATGGATTGCATTGCAGAGCTTGAGGGTCTCCAGAACCGTTGCAGGCAGCTGCAGCGGCATCCAGCCGCGGTTCGGCGCGAATTCCTCCTCGACAAAGTCCCAGATCGGCGCGGCCAGCCGGGGAAGGTTTGCCGAGTAGATCGTATTGGTGTGCCCCTTACCCCACTTCCCCATTTCGTGGAGTTCTGACCCGCACCACTCCTCCGCCTTCGCTTTCTTGTTGCCGTAGACGTTGACGATGGCCGGCTTGCCAATCAGTTGCTTCGGCAGCGGGCCGTACAGATGCGAAAACACCAGATCCGCATCGCCTTCGTAGTTGACGGACTCGCCGAGCCCGAGCCGCATGCCCGGCTGATCGACCACCCATTCGATCAGCGCGCGATCACCACCTTCGGTCCCGGCACCAGATCCCTCAACCTGTCCGGGGCGATCAATTCGAGGAACGACGGATCGTATTTCTCGCCCTCGAACCGGATTGCGCATGCGTCCTCGCCGTCGATCGTCACCGGATAGAACCGCGCCCAGCGCGGCGCCCATTCGGATTGCAGTCCCTTGGACCGATCCTTGACGTCGAGGATCTGCGCCCGGAAGAACCCGTCGTCCCAGCCGAACGGTCGATCGAGCTGGACGTTGAGCGAACCCGGCACAGGCCGCCAGCCGAGCACATGCTCGATCTCGTCCATCCTCCGGCCGCCCGCATATTCGAACGCCCTGGCCGCGCCGCCGGCGCCGGCCTGCATCACCCCGGCGTGGCGCTGCCACTGCACGCGATGCGGCCGAAACCGCCACACATGGCGCGTCGGCTCGTGCAGCGCCGGCCCGACATACTCCGCCGCAAAGAACCAGGACGCCGCGGCGAGGATTGCTTCCCTGGTGAAGCCGGCCCGGTTGGTGTCCGAGACATTGGCCCGCACCACCGGATCAGAGTCGTCGAGTGGGCCCTCGAACAGTACCTCGCCCGCCGCCTTGCATTGCGACCACAACCAGAACCAGATCGGCCTATGATCGCCACAGGCCTCATAGATGTGATGATAGACGCTCATCACCAGCAGCACGTCGAAGCGGCCGAACACCCGCCACTGCCTGCCGACGTTGATGTGTTCGAACCGCACCTTGCGG
>CAZBRN010000094.1:0-3534 GCA_964494545.1 uncultured Candidatus Saccharibacteria bacterium
CATCAACTTGCCCAATCGGCCTTCGTCAATTGCCTGCTTGATGCGCTGCACCGCGTTGGGGTCCAGTCCGCCGTACTGCATCTCCAGCTTCAGCGGTGCGGCGGCCTGCGTGACCGGCGCGTCGGCGATGCTCGTCAGCGCGGCCCCGCCGAACTGCGGGCGCATGTCCACGCCGGGCAGGCTGCCGGTGGGGGTGTTGGGGAGAGCAGCGGGTGCCGCCTCTTTCAGCGTGTTCAGGAAGTTCCGCACCGTCCGCAGCCCCGAGCCGACCGTGTAGCGGTCGCCGAAGAAGATCGCCGCCTCTTCCGGTCGCAGGTCGGCGAACCGCTTGGCGACGATGGCGGCGGGTGCGCTGTCGCCCGAACGGGTGATACCCGCCTCGTGCAACGCCACGGCGAGGTCTTCCGGCTTCGTCCTGGCCCACGTCTCGACCTTCCCGTTACCGCGCTCCATGCGCCCTACGCCGCGCTGTGGCACGCGGGCCATCACTTCCTCGACGGTCGGCACACTCGCCCCGCTGGTGGCCGCTGGTGGCGCGTAGGTCGTGGTACGGAGGCTCGGCGGCGTGACACTCGGCAATTGCTCGACCGGCACACCCGCCTTGAACGCCGCCGAGCCTATCTGGCTCTCTAGTTTCCAGACGTTGCGCTTCGCCTGATCCCACTGGGCTTGTAGCGCCTTGTTCGTGGGCGCGCGGTCGAGCCGGTCGCCGATGGCGTTGAGCGCCGCTTTTGCCTGCGTCAACTCGTCGGAGGTGGGGATGTTCTCGGTGCCCGCCTGTACCAGTTTCCCGGTCGCGCGGTCGCGGATCGCCCCGGTGCGCGTGTCCACGGTCAACCGCGTCACCTCGTCGGGATGCACCCGCGCCCCGTTGGGCAACTCGATATAGTGGCGTATCCTGCGACCGCTCATCGCACTGGTGAGGAAGTAGTCGGGCGTGTGCGGGTAGCGGTAAATCTCGTTCCCGTTGCGGTCGATGCCGGACAGCACTTTCGGCAGGCGCTGGTCGAGGTACACGTCGCCCGTGCGTGCCGCCCGCTCCTTGCCGCTCAGTCGCTGGAAGTTGAGGATGTCCTGCGCCGAGGCGGGCTTGGGCGCGGCGCTTGCGGCGATGTCCTCCACCACCGGGGCAATGTCAACATTCGACATTCCCGGCACCGCCTCGTCCACGGCGGGCGCGATCTCGTCCAGCAGTTGCTGATAGCGCGCGGCGGCTGCGGGCTTGCTGGTGATGTCGGCGCGGTCCCCCAGGTACGACAGCACCGGCCCGGTGATGTCCTGCTCGCCCCGGTACACGCCCTCCGGCGTCAGGTCCGCGCCCAGCTTCTTCAAGAGGTTTGGCCACGCCTTGAACGCGCCCTTGCCGTAGGCTTCCTCGACCCAGCGGTCCACCATCTGCCGCGTGTTGGTCGGCACGTAGCGGGCCAGCGCGCCCGGCTTCACCGCCACCGTGCCCAGGTCGTCGGTCTGCCCCAGCAGGTTCTCCGCCATGCCCCGCTCGAAGAACGAGCGCACCGTCGCCGGGTCCGCGCCCAGCTTGGCCCAGTAGGAAGCGGTCGGTGCGGGCAGGTCGCCCGTCACCTTGCGCGCCGCCTTCAGGAAGTCGTCGTAGGACGCGGCGGGCGTCAGCAGCGGGTCGGGTGCGGGCGGGGCACCCACCGCAGTGGGTCGCGCAGGGGGTGCGAGGTCGAGCAGCAGCGGCGACGCCTCGGGCGGGGCGGGCGGGCCGAGCACCTTCCCGGCGTTGCCGCGTCGCCCGTAGAGTTCGGGGAGTCGGCTGCTGCCCGGTGAGGGTGGCCCCAGCACGGGCGGCAGGTCGGGGCCGAGCCGCCGCTTCGCGTTGCCCCGCAGGAAATCTTCGAGCAGGGGGCCGAGTTCGGGCGGCAGCGGCACGTCGTTCAGCGGCGGCAGTTCGGGTGCCACGATCGGCGGCAGCAGCGGGCCGATGCCCGGCTTGCCGCGCCGCCCGATGCCGGGGATCAGCTTGTCGGCGGGCACGTTGCCGGGCACATCGTCGGCCATCTTCAGCAGCCGCTTCAAGGCCGCCTGCGCCCGGTTCAGCCGCAGCAGCTTCCCCGCCGCCCCGGCCGGGATGGGGATCAGGTTGGTCGGGTCGGCGGCCATCTCCAGCCCGCCCGCCAGCCAGGAGGTCGCGGGGTCGGGCGACTCGCGCAGCTTGTCGATCTGCCGCCCCGGATGGCGCAGGTATTCCAGCGTCTTGGCGGTGCGGTCGCCCTCCTGGGTGCCGACCATCGCCTGCGCGTACTGCGTAATCGGGTGGTTCGGGTCGCCGATGTCGGCCTGCACCGCCACGGCGGGGAGCGCGGCATAGCCCGCGATGGTCTTGGCGGTGTTCCCCGCCGCCTCCAGCCCCAGCCCCAGCGTCTCCGCAGGCCCGGTCACGGGCGAGGCCAGCACGTCGAGGATGTTGCGCGGCATCTGCGCGACGGCGTGCGCGGCCACGCGGCGCTTCAGCGGGTTCTCGTTCGGGTCGGCGGCGCGCTCGGCCAGGAAGTCGAGCAGCGGATTCGATGCCATGTGCTATACTCCGTGCCCTAATCCGACGCATAAATAAGGGGGGTGCGATGCAACCGTTCCACGTCGTCTGCGGCCTCGAACTGTTGCTCGCCGCCGCCGTCCTGTACGGGGTCTTCCTGCTCATCGGGCGCTACGCCCGCCGCCGCTAACGCTTCACCCGCCCAGCGCCCGCGTAGTGTTGCTGCCAATAGGGGTCGCTCAGGTTGGCGTACTGCACGCCGCCCGTCCCCGCGTGGATCATCTTCCCGTCGCCCGCGTACATGCCGACGTGGGTGATGTACTCGCCGTCCGCGCTGTTGTAGGTGCTGTGGAAGAAGACCAGATCGCCCACCTGCAACTGCCCCTGCTGCACCGGCTGCGTCGCCCGCGCCTGCTGCGCCGCGTTCCAGGGGAGGTCGATCCCCTGCCCCTCGAAAATCCACGCCGTGAACTCTGAGCAGTCGATGCCCGCCTGCGGGGTGTTGACGTGCGTGCGCCTGCCGCCCAGTTGGTAGGGCGTCCCCAGCAGCGTCGCCGCGCGCCCCACCAGATTGGCCGGGTCGGCGGCGGGCACCTGCGCGCCCGGTCGGCTGTTGTAGCTCTGCTGCACCGGCCTGACGTGCTTGTCGATGTACTCCTGCACCGTGCCGTTGCCGCCCGGCCCCTGCCCGCCCGCGTCGTTGGCGTTGAGGCCGTAGCGCATGTAGGCTTGCGGGCCGACGTAGTAGATCGCCATCATGTCTTCGAGCGTCAGGCTCTCGCGCCCGAAGTGCTTGGCGACGTAGTTGTAGGTCGTGTTGTACTGCGCGAGGTTATCGACGATCGCCTTGGTGCCTTCCAGCAGCGTGCCGTACTGGCGCAGGATAATCTTGCCGTTGGCGGGGTCGGCCCCCTCGGCCATGATGTTGCCGGGGTTGTTGTTCTGGATACCGAGCGCGCCGTCCGCGCCGTACTGGCTCTCCTTGCGGAGCATCCCGAAGACCGCGCCCGGATCGACGCCCCGGCTCACCGCGTAGG
>CAZBRN010000095.1:0-3480 GCA_964494545.1 uncultured Candidatus Saccharibacteria bacterium
AGTACCTGCAAGTATGTCTCCTGAAGGTTCGGCAAGCTTTTCATTCGGATCCCATGCCAATGTAACTAACTGATGTAGGTTGACTACATTATTGGCTACAATTGTATCGTTCAATGGAGCTATTGTGAGTGTTGAGTACAGAGTATCTCCCAATACAGCAGCCATGGATGGCATCAGATAAAGCATAATTGAACCATGTTGTCCTGGAGCAAGATTTGAATACGCCCATTGAAGAGTTTGTCCGGATTGAACATCAGGAGCAGGAACAGAACTAACAAATGAATAAAGTGAATCCATAACGAATGTTATCGTGTCACTTTCTGTTGCAGTACCATTGTTCTGATAACTGATCGGCATTGGTTCAACTTGTCCGGGTTTAGCGCCCCAGTTTGGACAAGTTACTGCAACCTCATGTACATTGGGTATCAACTGAAATCCGAAATTCAAATCAGTAGTTGGTTGTGATTGCGGAGTGCAATTAAGCGTTACCGGTGTGGTCTGATTCCAGTAGGTTATTCCACCTGTCGTAAGAGAATAATTCTGCGTTGAGTCTACATAGAAAAATGCATAATTACCGGCAGCATTTGAGGAGACATAATAATTTCCGGGAAGAAGATTAACAACTCGATTTGCGATTCCTGTTTCATTCGTATCTCTTATTCCATCACCATTCATGTCATTGAAAACGGAACCGGTCAGGTAGGAGAAGTTAACACTATTACCATTGCAAGCCCCGAAGTGGAATGCAAATCCTGATGGCATACTGCATTGCAAACTAACAGGAAACATTGTTGAAATCGAAGGGTAAGGATATGCATTGGCCCAATTGCATGCAGTATCGCCAAGAACCTGAAAATCCAAATTAGAACTTCCTCTTAAACCAATCTGTGTTGAAAGTGGCATTGAAGTCAAAATATTGTTTCCATAAATAAACTTCATACAATTAGACCCTTCATACATCCACAATTGAAAATTAACATCACCACTATTGCCGAAGTATGAATAATGCAGCCATTGCACAATACATATTCTGTTGGGGGCTGTTCCAATAGTAGTATATTCTAAACTTGCATTTGCGTTAAAGTGGATCAAGTCAGCACCAAAAGGAGCAACAACATTGTTTTGAGAACCGGAAAGAATTGTAAAAAAAGAACCAGTTCCTGCAGAATCTAATTGAATGTATCCATTCGTATTCAAAGTCATGTAATCATGATTAGTTCCACCATAATTAAATGTAAAGCCAATTGGTATTCCCTGATATTGCACATCGTCAACACCGGGTGCATCAACAGTTGTCCCGGTTATTACTGAGAATGTGTCAAGCGATGAAGTGAAGGGAATAGCTGCTACTTGTCCAAAAGATTTCAGTGAAAAAATGCATCCAAGCGATGATAGCAGAAATGTTGTGAGTAGTTTTTTGTCTTTCTTACCGACTTCTCGAAGCATCCAGCCGGTCGCCTTGTGAATATAATGATGAGGATCGTAAAGATAGTGTTCAGCCAGCGTTAACGTCCATGCAAATTCACCATTGCGTATAAAATATGAGGTGGCAATAATCGCTATTCGTCGTTCCCACATGTTTGCAGATCTAGAAAGCGTATCAATGATTGCGTCGTCTTTACCAAATAGTTCAGCACCAACAATGTAATTCGCCGTGCTATCGACTAAATCCCAGCTATTAACCCATTTAGTGTTTTTCATGTACCGACTATAAATATCTGCCTTAGTGTTGCTATCCCCTTTTTGATATTGCATGACCCAAATCAATAGCGCTGTTAGCCGTTCTTCGTGCACCGTTGAATGAAGTAATTGCTCGACATCTCGCGGCGTAATTTTTAGGTAAAATTCTTTGACGATTTTTCGTTGATTCGGCACGGTAACACCAAGGAATTGGTCGACATCACCAGGTTCTAACTTAAAATAGTTAGGAGAAAATTGTGCCCGTATGGGGTCTGAGAGATCCCGCAATCGTTGCTGAATGATCGCGATAGTAGTGCCAGCATCCATTACATTGACTCGGGGGCGTGAATTCCAAGTATCTCAAGTCCTTTTTTAAGCACTGAGGCGTACAAGTTTACCAAATACAAACGCTCGGATTCTCGAGGGTCTTCGATTACTCTATTATGTTCGTAGAAACGATTAAACTCTTGGGATAACTCATATAAATAGGTGCAGATTAAATGCGGATTCCGACTTTCTGCAGCCCGACCGACAACTTCAGAAAATTCAGTAAGTTTAATGGCTAGAGTACGTTCACCTTGGTCTAAATCGGTTAGATTATTTGTAATACTTACGTTCGATTTTGAAGCAATGCTTCGAGCTCGAGCATGGGCATACTGAAGATACGGGCCACTATTGCCTTCAAGTGCGACAGCTTCTGCGGGATCATAGATCACATCCCCACCAATTCTGGTCTTAAGAAAGGCATATTTAATTGCTGCTAGAATAGTTTCATTCGAACTACTATTGTCGAGATCTTCGGCTGCTTTTTCTGCTGCCTCAATAATATCAACTGCTCTAAGTATATTGCCCTTTCGACTACTCATTTTGACACCGCCAGGAAGCTTAATAACTCCATGCGTCAAATGATGTGTCCGCTCAGCAACTTCAGGATAAAAATTAGATAGGGCTTTCACGACTACTTTCATGTATTCAACAATGTCATTCGCCGTAATAATTACATTCTGATCAAAATGATAATCTTGCCATTTTTGGGCAGCGAGACCCAAATCTTTGGCTTCATAGGTCGGCAAACCACCAGAGTTAATGAACACCCTGGTATGGAGCCCATGATCTTCGCCAGGAAATACAATGGCGCCTTCCGATTCAACAAATACATTCTGCTTGAGCCCTTTTTGGACGATTTCTAAACCAAGCGGGGTAACTTCACTTTCTGGGATATATCGCTCGAACGGACTAACTTGAAGTTGTTCATAGAGCGCATCAAAACCGGTATAGCTCCACTCTCGTCCCAGCCAATAGATTTTGGCAAATTCTGATTCGTGATCGTTTGCAGCGTGTAATTCATAAACGCGTTTATTAGCAGCAACAATCTCTGCTTTGGCTGATTCAACCGTCTCATATGCTTCGTTGCCCTCAACATACCGCTCACTAACCCACTCAAGTCGCTTATCGGCTGCAACATCGGCCATTTTGTCTGGATACTCTCCGCCAAATTGCTTGATAATCGCCCACATGGTTTTACCTACATGAAGGCCAACATCTCCCCCGAAATTGAGTCGATGCACGGTAGCGCCCGCATCTTCTAATAATCTTGATACTGCATCACCAACCAGTGTTGTATATAGATGTCCAGCATGTAGTACTTTGAATGGATTTGGATCTGAATACTCAGCAACAATGACTTTACCTGCAAGAGTTTGCGGCGTCTGGGTAGCGTTTGCGAGAGCCCGCGTAATCACCTCATCGGTGACTCGAATATTTATAAACCCAGGACCTGCAATACTCGCTTCGAGAACG
>CAZBRN010000096.1:0-3442 GCA_964494545.1 uncultured Candidatus Saccharibacteria bacterium
TTGCGTGGAAACTTTGAGCAGCCGCACACGCGGATAGTCATCAGCAGCACTTAGGGAGGTGGAGGATGGAAACGATTGATTTGAAACCGTTCTGCGACTACGAGGATGGGCGGTACGCACTGACGACGCCGTGGGTGAAAGGCGGCTGGCGGTACGCGACAGACGGACGCATTTGCGTTCGCACGCCGACGACCGAGCCGGACTCACCGAAGTACAACGAAGACGGATTGAAGAGACCGGATGCGGCGGGGCTTTTCAGCAGATTTCCCGATTCTGGTTTCTACGAGTTGCCCGCAACGCTCGACGAAGAAACCAGCCGCGACGAGGACGCATGGCGGGAGTGCGACTGTGCCGAGTGGATTCAATGCCCGCGATGCAAAGGCGATATGTGCGAACGTTGTGAGTACGAAGGGCAAGTCATCAAGGCCGCTAAAGGTTGCAAGATGTGCGGCGGCAGAGGCAAACTCCCGCACGTCTACCAGCGAATCGGCAACGAGTGGTTCGACCGATGGTACATCGCCAAGGTGCGAGCACTGCCCGGCGTGACCGTTAGGAGCCTGGACGAGAATCGCCTAGCGTTCGTGTTTGACGGCGGGCAAGGGCTGTTGATGGCGGTGCGTTCGCCACACGGAGTTACACATGCGACTTAGCCCCGGCGACCACGTAACCGACCGCCGCACCGGCGCGAAGCTGCGGTTTAGCTGCACGCGGCGGCACAACTGGCTCGGCATCGTGGCGGTGTGCATCGTGCCCGGAGCGACCGGGACGCGGGGGCGGATTAAGCAGGTGCCGATTGACAAGATTGGGAAGGCCAAAACATGGCAGAAGAAATCACGGAACGCATCATCCGGCATTGCCGCCGATACACAAACCCCGCCGTTGTGAACAGCACGGCATTACTGGCCCAAGAAATCATCGACCTTTGCCAAGAATGGAAGCGAGACCATGCGACTAGTGTTCAACCCTGCGGACGTGAAAAGCTACAGGCAATTTCTGGCGGTCAAGCGGCTGCCGATCTATAGCATCCAAGGCCGCGAGGCATGGTTTCCCGACGAGTACGCATCGCTCGTCGGACTCGGGCAAGCGACGTTGCCAAATGTGTCGTTCGATCCGTCGCCGTTCTTGTTTGACTACCAGCGAGACATTGCACGGATTGCGGTACGCAAACGCAAGTTCGCCGTGTTCGCCGACTGCGGGCTTGGCAAGACGCTGATTTTCATGGAGTTTGCCCGCGTCGCACAAAGCGACCTTGGGAATCGGCAAGGCACGTTGATTGTGTCGCCGCTCATGGTTGTGCCGCAAACGATCGCGGAAGCGCAGCGGTTCTACGGCGACACTCTGCCGATCGAGCAGGTCGCCGCGAAGGACTTGCCAAAGTGGTTGGCGTCATGCGGCGGCAAGATCGGCATTACCAACTACGACGCATTGACGGACGCCGTGCAGTCGCGGGGTCAGCTTGGCGCATTGATTCTCGATGAATCGTCGATGCTCAAGAGCCACTACGGCAAATGGGGGCAGAAGTGCTTGGAGCTTGGGGCAGGTCTGGAATGGAAGCTAAGCGGAACCGGCACGCCAGCACCGAACGACCGAATCGAGTACGCGAATCAGGCCGTGTTCCTCGATGCGTTCCCGACCGTCAATTCGTTCCTCGCCAAATTCTTTGTTAATCGCGGCCAGACTGCCGAGCGATGGGAGATTAAGCCGCACGCGATTAAATCATTCTACCGGGCGTTGTCGCATTGGTGCATCTTTCTTAACTCGCCGGCGACCTACGGATGGAAAGACAACGCCGATCCATTGCCACCGATTCACATTCACGATCATCACGTCGATCTGACCGCCGAGCAGGTTGCGGCCATCGGAACCGAGACCGGCAAGTTGTTTGCAACGGACCTTGGCGGCATTACGTCGCGGTCCACGATGGGCAGTTTGGCAAAGGGCAAGTTTCGCGGCAAAGCGATTGCGACGAACAAGCCGAGAGCGATCCGCGAGCTTGTCGATTCGTGGCCGGATGAATCGACCATCATTTGGTGTAAGTATAACCACGAGCAAGAATCGCTCGAAAAGGAATTCCCCGAAGCGGCGAGCATTTCTGGCAGCACGAAGCTCGCTAAGAGAATCGAGCTGATCGACGAATTCAAGGCCGGCAAGCGGCGGCAACTTATCAGCAAGCCGAAGGTGCTGGGGTTCGGGCTGAATCTCCAAGTCGCAACGCGGCATGTATTAAGCGGCCTAGAGGATTCCTACGAAGCGTTCTATCAGTGCATCAAGCGGTCAAACCGCTACGGCAGCACAAAGCCGCTCAATGTGCATATTCCGGTGACGGATGTTGAGCGACCGATGATCGAAACTGTTCTCCGCAAGGCAGATCGGGTACAGGCCGACACGGAGGAGCAAGAGGCACTATTCCGTTCTGAGTCACTAACCCTATTTCAGGAGTTTCTATCGTGATTTTGCAAGACGACCAACGATGGGCGCTGGCCCACGAAGATTGCATTGAACACATGGCGAAGATGCCCGAGGCGTCGGTTGACTTCGCGGTATTCTCGCCACCGTTTCCCAGTTTGTTCGCGTACACCGACGAAGCGTGCGACCTTGGCAACTGCGACGACGTTCGACAAGAGGCTAAGTTGCATCTTTCGTTCTTTTACAAGCAGCTTCGCCGTGTCGTGAAGCCGGGCCGCGTAATCGTGGTTCACGTAATGCAAATCCCCGGCTTGGCCCGCAATGGCGAAAAGGGGATTTACGACTACCGCGGACTAAACATCCGGCTGGCGCAGAGGGCCGGACTGATCTATCAGTACGACTGGCTTTACGCAAAGAATCCGCAGTCGCAGGCAATCCGCACGCATAGCCACAAGCTGTTGTTCGTGACACTCGAAAGAGACCGCAGCCAATCGTGCGGAGCGATGGGTGATTACCTGATTAAGTTCATCGTGCCAGGAGAAAACAAAACTCCGATCAATTCGGCTGGCGAAATCAACCGCAACGAGTGGATTCAGTGGGCCGAAGGTGCGTGGCAGTGGCAGGACGTGCCAGAGACCGACACGCTCAATACGCGGGCCGCGAAGGGCGACAACGACACGCGGCACATTTGCCCGCTACAGCTTCCGGTAATCAAGCGGCTTGTGAAGTTGTACTCAAACCCCGGCGAGATTGTTTTCAGTCCGTTTGCCGGCATCGGCAGTGAGGGGTTCGCGTCGATCGGGCTTGGACGACGGTTCTACGGCTGTGAGATCAAGGACGAATACGTTGCGGAAGCCAAAAAGAATCTGGCGTCTGCGGAACGTGAGTATTTATTCAACGGCCGGACGCTATTCGACGCATTGCCAGAAGCCGAAGCAGCCCCGGCGACAACAGCCCCGTAAGGACGCGAGCATGAAACTAGAAGTAACCGCAACCGTCGGCGCAGAGTTCGCCACCGTTCACGTAGTCGATCGCA
>CAZBRN010000097.1:0-3439 GCA_964494545.1 uncultured Candidatus Saccharibacteria bacterium
GATCGTGTAATCAGCGATCAGGGTAGCGACGGCAATCGCCGGGCTCTCCAGATGGATGGTCGCCGAGCCATCGGTGGCGATCGCGGCCTGAGCGTCGGACACGAGGCGGAACTGACCCGTGGCGGAACCGCCAGAAGTCGCCGCCGTTTGCACACGGAGGACGAACCAGAGGCTCTCTCCGATGCCGATGTCCTTGTTCACCTGGGAAGTGTCGATGACATCTCCCAAGAGGTACGAATCAGCACCACCCGTGTTCAGGGCGGTCTCGTCGCACATTTCCAAGAGTTCGTTGAGGATCATGATCCTTGCTCCTTTAGGTGATACGCGCTTCGTCGGCGGCGAGCTTGTCAACTCGCTTGACGGGGACTCCATCGAAGGCGAGCACACGCTTGCCGGCGACTTCTTCCATGCTGAGGGTGGACTGCTTGACCTGCGCGACCATCTGCTGGCGGAGGAACGAACGAATGTTCCTCGGCATGTAGAACACCGGCCTGCCGATCCCAAGGCTCGGAACAAGTTCCAGGGCTCTGGTCATCAGGTTGATGAGGTCGGCACCGGCAGAGGCGTCCTTCGTCAGGAGCGACTTGTCGATGTTGCAGATGCGGACGATGTAGCGCCAGTCGCGGACGGTCAGTCCGGCATCCCAACGGTAGTGCGTCCGGTAGGCTTCCATGCGGCCGCCAGCGCCGTCGATCGACTCGATCGTCACCTGGCCCTTGTCGTTCATCTGCAGACCGGCCTGCGATCCCTTGGGGATGATGCCGTGGCAGGTCTGCTCGCCCCACACGACGAGCCAGATGGACGAATTGTCCGTTCCGGTGCCGCCTCCGTCGATGATGTTCTCGGCGTTCGCAGCGGACAGGCTGTTGAACCTGGGCGCCAAGCCGGTGAACTTCTCCGGGGTCGTGGTTTCCGTCGCGTAGAAGAGGGCCGAAGCCATGGCCTTCGCCATGCCCTCGATGTGAGCGTAGTCCTCAGCCGCACGGAACGCAGCCGTGTTGCCGTTCAGGTCCGCCAGTGCCTTGTCGATTTCGGCATACGCCTCCATCATACCGCACGAGTCGGTGACCTGCAGCGTGGTGCCCTTGTTCGGCTGAACGCCGCCGTAGAGCTTGCGCCAGGTCGGGGCAGGCAAGTTGCCTTCGACCCACACCATGTCCTCGAGAACTTCGTTGTTTTCCGTGAGGATTTCAACGATGGTTGCGATCTTCCCGTCAGGATCACTGGCCTTCGCCATGTCCAGCAGAGTCGGCCGCAAAATGGAAAGAGTTGCCATTTAGCTGGCTCCTTGTGAGGGATACAGTTTTTCAGCCCGTGTCTTTTCCCCGCCGGGTAGCTGACCGCCAGTGGCGGGGGCTTTCGGCTCGGCGAAGTGCGCGCTGATCTTGTGCAGGAACCGCACAATTGCAGGATGATTTCCCGCGCCTGTGTAGTCGAACGCCTGCCTCGTTTCTTCGGTCCCGAATTTGTCAATCAGCCCGCCGATCTGCGCAAGCGCAGGTGCAAGCTTTTCCCCTGCGAACTCGGGGTCAGCGAGGACTTCCTGCTGCCACTTGTTCTGCAGTTCGGTGAACGCCGTTGTTCCCTTTTCAGAGACGGCGGCCATGACTTCCTTCTGGAGGTTCAGAAGTTTCATCGCCCGGTCCTTGGGGCTGAGCGACGGATCGTTTTGGAGATCAATGAACTGCTTGACGTGCGGATCGTTGGCGTCGAAGCCCTCGATTTCCTTGAAGTCCTCCGCAGTCACAAGCGTTGGGGCCGGTGCCTCCTCCTTCTTGGGAGGCTCAGCGCCTTCCTTAGGAGGCTCCGCAGCAGGCGTCTCGCCCGACTTTCCACCGTTAATGAGTGAGGGGGCCTCACTCGTCGGCGTCGGAGGCGTCGGAGTCTGCTCTGGCTGCGGCGAGTTCTGCGGCGTCGGCGCGTCGTTCATCTTCCATCTCCGTTAGCATTTTCACATAAAAATCTGAGGCCACGCCGAGCACACGTTCTTGCAGTTTCTGCGCCGTGTTAAGCTCACCGCAATTGAATGCGGTCGCGAGGGCGTTCCCTGCGTAAGGGTTCTGTCCCACGCGACCGAGGGAGAGCAGCCAATAGACAAGGCGACGACCGTTCGGCTGAGTCATGATGGACTCGAGGCCGTGGTCGATCTCCTTGTCTCTGTCCCTCGCCCGAGAATTTATCCGGGCTTGGGCACGCTTTATGGCTGCGTCGTTATCCATCCGCGAACCTTACCATAGAGAATGCACGTTGGCAATAGGCCATACCTTACGCTGCCATCATCATCTGCAGGGCGTTCGCCCCTCCACCGACGTCAGTCTCGGAGAGGTTCTTCGCGCCTTGGGTAAGCACGGCGCCCTGGTTCGCCGCTTCACGTTGCGCGAGGAGCTGTTCCTGCGCCTTGGTCCGCTCCGAGGTTTCCTCCGGGGAAAGAATGTGCTTCGCCTTGACGCCGATGTCTCGCCCGTAGTCCCGGATGAGTTCGTCCCAGTTCGGCACGTTGAGCGCGGCAGGGTACATCGAGGCAGTCTGCCCGATGATCGCGAGCCAGCGCTCGAGGGGTGCGACACCGATCGCCGACTGCGCGGCGGACAGGATCGACACGTACTGGATTTCGATTTCTTCCCGTTCCAGCCCGCGAGGTGGGGGAGGGATCAGGCCCGCCCGGTCCATGATCGAGTAGATACGGGAGATCGCAGGGTCAAGGGCCTCGTTCTCGAACCGCTCGAGGACGGACCCGAGCATGACGAGCTTCTCTTCCCGCTTCGCGTCGATCTCCGTCGCGGTCCGGACTGTTTCAAGGTCCGAGATCATCGTGAACAGGGGGTTGTGGAAGATGTCTTTGATGCGTCCCTGGACTTCTTTGATGTCGAGGGTGATCGCATCGAAGGGGAACGTGACTTGGTACGCGGGCTCGATGCCGACGTTGTTCGAGCCTGCGACGTAAGTCATGCCTCCGGGAAGAAGGGCCGTGGGCCGGTGCTGGAGTTGCACGTCAGCCTTCATCGGCGGCCGGAGGGTGTAGTCCAGGCCCTGCGCCTTGCGCTTCGACTCATGTTGAAGCTGGATGATGTCGCCCAGGGCGTCCATACCCGGCGACGAGCCGTAGCTATCCGAGCCGCTGACTTCCCAACGAGGGAAGATGCCGGGAAGTTCGTTGTATCCGGCTGCGCCGAGGATTTGACCCTCGTTACTTCCCTTCAGCCAGTACATCTCACGGACAGGCATGGCCTTCGGCACGGAGGAGAGCTTTCCGTCGTTCGGCTCGATCAGATGAACAACGTCGTACATCTGAGTGGATCGACCGTCGCCAGCCTTGGCCGCCGTGCGGATTGCATCAGTTACGTTCTTTTCACCGAACCTCTCAACGCACTGCGAGGCCGAGTACCTGAACTCCCGCGCGAAGGTGTTCACCATGCCGGAGGCGCCGTTCCGGAAGTGG
>CAZBRN010000098.1:0-3406 GCA_964494545.1 uncultured Candidatus Saccharibacteria bacterium
GGAATGCTTCCCAACATGATATTCGATGATGCACTTTTTCTGAATCAAGATAGGAATATATGGCGGAGTCATCTTTCGGTACATGCACCAGAAAAAGTCAGTACTAGCGGTATTACTCAGCCACCAATGCTAGCAGAAGCTGTGGTGCGTATTGGATCTAAAATGACAAAAAGCGAACGTCGAACATGGTACAAGTCGATGTTGCCAGCGCTTATTTCATACCACTCGTGGCTCTATACAGAACGGGACCCGGAACGGTCGGGGCTAATTACCCTCATTCATCCATATGAGTCTGGGATGGATAGCACTCCCCCTTGGATTAATCAACTCCATAAACATCACAAGCCGTGGTGGGTTAAGCCATATAAATCTCTACACCTGGATTTCATCGTTAATCATATTCGTCGTGACACAAGGCACGTACCACCAGGTCAAAGGATGGAAACCCTCGACGCATTATTGTATTACGATGTCATTCGAACACTTCGTGATAAACACTATGATATAACGCGAATATTCAAGAAAACCCAGTTTACGATTCAAGATCTCGGTTTTAATAGTATTTTCATTCGAGCAAACCAGCATTTAATTGATATGGCCGAGTTTTCTGGGTACGAACTGCCCGAAGATTTAGTAGAACGAATATCACAAAGTAATTCATCACTCGAAAAACTGTGGGATAGTTTTAGTGGGCAGTATCTTTCTAAAAATTTCAAAACTAATACATTAATTCGAGAGCCCACTATAGCCACACTACTGCCGCTTTACGCTGGAACAATCAGTAAAGGACGGGCTGAAAAACTCGTTGGCCTACTGCTTGATGACAAGAAGTTCATGATGCCACATCCCATACCAAGCGTTCCTAAGGATTCAAAACACTTTGAGCCTGAACGATACTGGCAAGGACCCGCCTGGATAAATATTAACTGGCTGGTAATCGACGGGCTTGAGCGGTATGGCTATACCGAACTTGCGAATGCCGTGCGAGACAAAAGCCTAGAACTCGTAGCCTCACATGGGAGTTATGAATATTTCTCGCCTATCGATGGCACGCCTGCCGGTGCAGCGAATTTTAGTTGGACTGCAGCACTGGCAATTGATTTACTTTCGCGCTAGATTTTAATCAGTTGCATCTATCAAAGGCAAAGGAATTGTATCCTCTTTTTTACTCGCAGAATCAGCAAGTTGTTGTACTTTGCCGAGTTTTCGTTCGATAGTACGGCTCTTTGTTGCTGCCGTGTCGATAGTGTTCGTAGCTTGCACGAGTTTCTCGCGTGTCTTCTCGAGTAGATCGCCAAACTTACCAAAGTCGCCCTTAATGCCGGTTAGTAATTCCCATACTTGGCCAGTCTGTTCAGCAATTGCCAAAGTCCTAAAACCTAATTGGTAACTACTAAGTATTGCTGCAATGGTGGTAGGCCCGGCAATAGTGACTCTATATTCACTCTGAAGCATTTCGAAGAGACCTGGTTCTCTGAGTATTTCGGCAAACATACCCTCTGTCGGGACGTACAAGACTGCGAAATCTGTTGTCTTTGGCGGATGTATGTATTTAGCTTTAATTGATTTAGCTTCGAGCTTGACCCTTGAGACCATTGCTTTTTGAGCACTCGCCATAAGTGGAAGGTCGCCTTTCTCTTGGGCAACAACTAACCGTTGGTAGTCTTCTAACGGGAATTTAGCATCGATAGGAAGATAAATGAATCCATCTCGCGAGCTCTTATCTGGAAGCTTAATGGCGAAATCTACCACATCGTTAGTTTCATCATTTACTCGTACTTGTTTTGAGTAGTGATCTTTAATGAACACTTGCTCGAGTAGATTCTCGAGCTGAACCTCACCCCATGTTCCACGTGTCTTTACATTTGTGAGGACTCGCTTAAAGTCACTTACATCTGTTGCAAGCGTCTGCATTTCTCCTAAGCCTTTATGAACCATTTCGAGACGTTCACTTACTACTTTGAAGCTTTCACTGAGTCTTTTTTCTAGGGTGCTCTGTAACTTTTCATCAACAGTCGCACGCATTTTTTCAAGTTTTTCAGAATTGTCTTTTTGAAGCGATTCCAACCGATTTTCTACAGTCTTTCGGATTTGCTCTAGCTTTTCATCGTTCTTGTCTCGTAGCTGCTCCAGCCGTTTATCAAGAGCATTTCGTGACTCATTCATGCTAGCAGTAAGTTCCTGGCGTAATTCTTTATTGGAAGTGCTATTTTCTTTGCGGTTTCGGGCAAATTCATCACGCATTGGTCCGTCGAGATCAGTCCCATTCTTTTTCAAGATTAGAAAGATCAGTAGACCACTGTTAAGAATCCCAAATATTATTGCCACACCATTCATAGCTACAGTATAGCAATATACAGGGCAGTAAACCTAGCCTGCAATATGGTGAGCGAGTTCAATCGCAACCCAAACAGTGATCACACCAAGAAGTAGTAATATTGGCTGTAAATTCAAGATCTTCTTTGGTGATGTTTGTTCGTGAATTGTAGGAATAAGATCACTTAATGCGATATATAGCAGGAAGCCGGCACTTAACCCTAGAAGCATCCCGGTAGGTAATGCCTCTTCAGATCCTAACCAAAACGTAAGTACTGCCATGATTGTTGTTGCCAAAGCACTGACAATATTAACTATAAGAACCTTTTTTCTACTTAACCCCTTTGAAAGTAGCAAACCAAAATCACCTATCTCTTGTGGTATCTCATGAGCAGCGACTGCGAGTGTTGTTACGATTCCAGTAGGAACACTGATTAAAAATGCAGCAGCAATCGCAACGCCATCCATAGCATTATGTATCGTATCGCCTGCAATAATGAGCGGTACGGATGGGTCTGCTTTCCCATGTTGGTGATGGTGATGGAACCAGCGAAGCATTCTCTCGGCGATAAAGAATATTAAAATGCCAGCAAGCGTTCCTGCCATAACCGTGCCTGCAGAGGCTTCTTCAAGTCCATCTTTAAGTAGGTCTAAGAATACTGCAGCTAGTAGTGCACCAGCCGCAAATGGCGTCGCGTATGCAGCCAAAATATTTGCCACTTTCTTATGGCTCAGCATTATTAGACCGCCAACGAGTGAAAACACGCCTCCGACTAATGAATAAAATAGTATGTGTCCGTAATTAGCCATGATTGTCCTGTTGTTTAGTTTATGTATTCATATTCACCCATGATGAACATATTTGCAAATTTGTCGCAATTTGTGATATTTTTGCAGTATGCAAACGAGAATCGACAGCGAATTAAAAAAGAATGGGTATAGCGCCACCCTACCCCGTAGACTTGTATTCACTGCTCTTGAACAAGCAGGTACGATGTCTATGCAGCAAATTGAAAAGGCTACAAGTTCTCAAATAGATAGAGCTAGTGTCTATCGAACAGTGCACTTATTTGAGGAGCTTGGTTTTATA
>CAZBRN010000099.1:0-3325 GCA_964494545.1 uncultured Candidatus Saccharibacteria bacterium
GAAGCGAAGCCGTATCAGCCAATCTCTGACACGCCGAGAGTTAAGGCGATCAAGGAGGGGGAACGGAAAGCGGGTGAGCCTGGCCCGGGCTTTTCGGGCCTACCATCGGTTAAGGAAATAAGGGAGAAAATGGAACTCCCGCAATTCCCCGGCCTTCGTCCTGCGTATCGCGTACCCGGCATCCCGGAGCGGAAGTTTACGAAGAAGCAAATTGAGGCGGCGAAGAACCGTTGGATGCTCAAGACTGATGAAGAAGCGATCGAGAAACTGAGGAAGAACATACGATGAATGACGTCAGCCTTCCCGGTTTTGCAGAGCCCTTTGCGCTAGAGGCGCCGAAGCCGAACACTTCGGTCCCGTGGCTCGATGCCTTCACTGCAGGCTTCGCCCTCGAGAACGACGTGCTGAACGCATGGGAGTTTCTCTCGAAGCCGAACTTCGTCCCGGAGGAAGGGTACGATAACGTGAGTGCTCTGCGGGGAGCGGGTCTGTGGGAGGACCGGGATGCGTTCATCGGCGTCCAGTCCAACGCGGAGTTAGCGTACCGGAAGGGGAAGCTGGACAAGGAGCGAACGCTTCGTCAAGACTACATGGCGAGCGGGACGTCCGGTTTCCTCGGGGCGTTGGCCGGCGGAATACTCAGCCCGACCCTGTTCATCCCGCTTGTCGGGGCTGGTAAGCGGGGCATGGCCGCGTTCAAGTCAGCGGCATTGTACGGCACTACCGCAGGCGTGTTGCAGGAAATCCCGCTGCAGATGAACCAGACCGAACGTGGATGGGATGAGTCCGCTGAGTCCGTGCTCGGGCAAGCAGTTATCTCCGCAATCCTCGGGCGACTGGCCGCCGGGGCCTCGCCGAAAGTTGTGCGAAGGGCAGCCGATAGTATGGCAAACCCACCGGGGGGAAATGCCATATCAACACTCGGGTCGGAAGTGGACCTTCGGACTCGCATTCCGGATGAACCGCCAGTCCCGAAGGATCACGTTCGCCTATACCAGGCCGACGGTGACGGCCTCCGCTTCACCACTGACCGCCGCTTGCACACTGGGAGAGAGTTCTATGTTGATACCCCCGCGAGTACTGTTGGAAGTCGAATTGCAGTCGATGTCACGCCTGAAATCGCTGCCGCCCGGAAAGAAGTCCCGGATGGTGGTGATGCGCCGAACGGCTCAGTCGGCGCTGCGGCTGTCTCTCGACGGACCGAGGGCGTTAAAGAGTCTTGGGCGACCCGATACACAGGGGTTGGTCGAGCAGCTTCGCTCGTCTCCCCAGTCGTCCGTGTTATCGAGCAGGCCGGAGTAGCGGCTGAGGACAAGTTCTATCAGGCCCGCTGGATGATGCAGCAGCTGTCCGGCGGTGGCGTTCGGCAGGCGGATAACGTGCGTGGTGAGTCCGTCGCGGAAGGTGGCTACGTCGAGCATCTCAAGACGCAGCACTACGGCAAGCTGTGGAAGGCACAGTCGCAAGTTGATACTGCGTATCAGAAGTATGCGTTCGAGGAGGAGAAAATCCCGCTCGTGGGCGCCAACTTCCGAGCGAATAGAAAGGCGAAAGGCAAGAGCAAGCTCGGACGGCAGGAATTCAACATCGAGGTTTCGCGTGAGATGCGGGACCCCGGCACCTCGACTATCCCGGAGGTTAAAGCGGCGGCGGATGCGTACACTCGTGAACTGTACGAGCCCCTATTCAAAGACGCGCTGGACGCCGGTATCTACGACGAGGTTAAGGAAATCATCGGTGACGTTGGTTACCTGAACCGCATCTTCCTCCCCGATAAGGTGAAGGCGCGTATGCCCGAGCTTGTCGAGAAGTTCGCCCGGCACTACGCTGCGCTTCTCGAGAACGACTGGTACAAGGTCGCGCAGCGGTTCCAGCGGCAGTTCGCCGACGAGGAGGAAGTCAAGAAGTTCAGCGCGATGGAGCTGGACGAGGTCGCCAAGGCCCGGCAAGACTTCTTGAATAAACTGAAGGATGAGGAACTGAAGCGGTCGCCGAAGGTAGTGGCGATGGAGGATCAGCTTACCTCGATCAAAGAACGCATCCGGGACCTGAAGAAACAGAAGCGTGAGTCCCCACTGACCCTCGATGAGAAGGCCAAGGACGCGAAGCATCCGCTCGACGGGCAGATCGAGCAACTCACGAACGAGGTCAAGACGATCGAGGAAGTCATGCCCGCCGAGTCGCGTGAGTTCACCGCGATGGCGAAAGGGATCAAGCGGAGCCTCCGGAACCTGAACAAATCCGTAGCGATGCGGGCGAATAAGTCGGCGGATAAGCTGGCGAAAGTTGACCGGATCGAGGACCTGAATTTCAACACCCTCGACCGAATGACTCGTGCAGTGGATAAGGTCATGGTGTCGCTCGATGGTGTGAGCGATGAGGTCTTAGATGACCAGCTGACCGGATTGACCGAGCAGTTGACCAAATCCGGGAAGCTGTTCGATAAAGGCGAAGATCGCCTGTATCAACTCAGCGCAGGTGAAGATTATGGCCAAGCAATCAAGCAGGAACTCCTCCAAGCGGACCGAGCGGAAAGGCTCATCGACGTTGCATCTCGTATCGAGCAGGCAGAAGCCTTTGACCGAGCCGGAACTCGCGCAGTTCTCGAAGAACTACGAGCAAACCTCATCCGAAAGTCCCAAAACATCGTGGAACGGAGGGGAGCACGAGCGGAAAAGCTTCGTCAAGACGCCAAAGGACTTACTCCAGAAGCCTCTCGTGAAAGGTTGGCGGCCGAACTGGCATCTAATCGGACTCGTCGTGATAAGTTCCTTGATCGCTGGCGCGAGCGTGGTCTGGCTAATCCATCAGCTGCGATTGACGGCGTCGCACCTGATTTCCGAGATTGGGCCGTAGAGCAGGCGCAAGCTGTCGCTGAGTCGATAGCGAACATGACGGACAGGCTACCTGTCCACGACATCATCGTAGGGAAGCATGGGGTGGAACGTGCGCGAGTTCTCTCGATCCCGAGTAAGGAGCTTGAGTTCGTCCTTGAAAATGATGCCGAAAGATTGGCTCGAATTTACATCAGAACCCTGGCCCCGGACGTCGAAGTTGCTAAGAGATTTGGAGATGTTAATGCTAGTTCAGTCCTCGGCTCCGAGGGCAGTCTGGTTAACGAATATCGTCAACTCCTCGATAAGATTGAGAAAGAGGTGGACCGGGCGGGGAAACCCCTTTCAGAGGAAGTCAAGGAACAACGACGACTGAAACTGGCGAGGCGGTACAAGGACATTCGGGACGATCTGCAGGGAACGCTCGATCGCATCAGGCATCTGTGGGGCATCCCGGAGAACCCTGAGGGCTTCGCGTACCGGGCCGGTCG
>CAZBRN010000100.1:0-3278 GCA_964494545.1 uncultured Candidatus Saccharibacteria bacterium
ATGAATTTTTCCGTGAAGAACATTCCTTTGCGTACAACCATTTTTTTACCACATGAAGGACATTTTCTTGCTCGTGATGCACTGAAAGGGTGAACCACGCCACAATAAGGACAGGTATTAGAGTTAGCCTTAGGTGATATTTGCTTCAATAAGCGTTCAGTAATATCTTCACCGTAGGCATATTCTTTAGACTGAGCATTGTAGAACGGTATTAGAATATCATTATGGTGCTTTATTCTTGCTTCAAAGTCATGATTCTTGGGCTGACCACTAAACCCATTAACATAGTTCTTTCCGTCTACTGTTACAGTCACGTCGAATGATTGAGCAGCTTGATTGTTTTGCTGCGGTGTCTTGAATAGATCGAAAAATCCCATATTTATATCCTATCATTTACAATTTTTTTCAGAAATTATATCTGATATTTTCCATTCAAAACGGGTAACGTGCTTGGCTGACTGGTGCTTACTCGCCAGCGACTTGTAACTGGCAACATTACGGACACTGAGGTTTTTATTCATCTTGCGCTTAGCCTCTTTATCAATTCTTCTACCGTTCGTCCACAGATCAATGCCCAAATAATTGATACCCTTGCTCACGGGTGCAATGACATTTATATGCTTGTGTATGCTCAGCCCTAACTCTTGGTATAAAAAGTCTTTGGCTCTGGCTTGAATACTAACCAGCTCTGCTCTGCTTGCTGCAAAACACAGCCAATCATCGCCATACCTAAGATACGCATACGGCTTTAACACGTGCTTCATATATCTATCAAACTCGTTCAAGTAGATGTTTGCCAAAATCTAGCTGGTAAGGTTGCCTATGGGAATACCTTTTGCCTCATCAAAACTATGGTAACTGTCCAGCACCTCATCAAGCAGCCCCAGTGCCACTTCGTCTGTTACTCGCCGTCTAAGCAGCTCTTTCATCTTAGCTCTGTCTACAGAATCAAACAGCTTCGTCACATCAGCACGCCATACCCAAGCGTCTGGGTAACGCCCCATAAACAACTGCGCCCTGTCTATCGCCCGATGTAAGCCTTTATTCTGTCGGCAAGACCAAGCGTCATATATAAATGTTTTGTCCCAAATTGGCACTAGGTAATCATACAGTAAGCGGTGTATCACTCTGTCCCGAACCGAAGCCACCGCAATATCACGCCGCTTATTATCGTTCACGATCATGTGAGCATACATACCGTGCTTATAGGTTTTGTTTTGCAGCTCCCTCGCCAAGCCAACAATGTTATCAAGCAACTCGTACTCAAACTCAATAATCGCCCGACTTGGCTTCTTGCCTTTCCTAAAACCCCTGTAAGAATGCCATACATTTGCTAAACTTATATCTATGGAAGAATTACCTGTCATTACTGTCGCCTTTGAGATTTACAAAAAATTACTGGAATTAAATACTAAGCTGGATAAAAAGTATCGGTATTCACTCGGTGAGCAGGCCACTAAGTGCTGGTCTGATACTTTAGAGCAACTTCTACTAGCTAAACACGCTCCTAAGCCCTTAAAAGCAAGTTACCTTCTTAAAGCTAATGCCCTTGCTGAAATGACATCACTCCATTTACGAGCAATCCTTGAACTCAAGCTTGCAAATGAAACAAATGTTTTGAAAGTCCAAGCACGCTTGAGCGAAGCACGCCGTATGATGGGCGGCTGGCTCAAAAGCGTGCATTAGACTTTCACCCTTACACCTCTCCGCCAAGCGGACATCGTTGTCATTGTCAGCATTCGAGTTGTTAAAGTTCGGCTTGCCGTCATTGTTCACGTAAGAGTTCGGAACAATCGACCACCTGTCCACCGTTTGCTTCAGAAGCTTCCCATTCTAACTGCTACGCATAGCAATCAGACCTTATTGTTTCAGCACCCTCTGTGGCACTACTGTACTGAAGCCTCGTGGGGTATTAAGGGTTATTGATGTGCTTACTGCCTAAAAAGTACCGCTTCGCCAGGAAGACTTGATAGGCACATGCAAGCAGCGATCCATTCAGGACACCGATAGGTACAAAGCCCTTGGACTACTTATCCCGAAAAGATTCAGTATGTAGTCCTTAAAAGAGAAAAAAGAAGAAAGGAAGACCAAAAGTAAAAGGTTTTACCCCACCGCCAAGCGGACAACGTCGCCACCGTCAGCACCCGAGTAGCCAAAGCCCGGCCCGCCGCCAAAGTTCACGCAAGAGCTCGGAACAACCGACCACCCGTCCACCGTCTTCGGCTCAAGATCAAAGTGACGTATATAGGTTTTATCGTAAGCACTACTGTCATCTAATTTGTCACCCTGCGCCCGTAGACTATACCAGTAGGTTACTGCATCTAGTACGCTTGGAACTCGGACATCAAGCTCAGGTTGCTTAGCTCGGCGATCACGAAGCTGTTCTACTTGTGTGTCTACCCTACCAGTGCCCATTTCGGTGTCAAAACGACTTGGAATCAGACTTAGACGAATTGGTGCTACACCCTTGTTACCAGACCACTCTTGACCCGTGTAGTGTCCTTTGCGGTACAGGTCATCATAGACATAGGTTTCGTAAGGCTGGTCTTTGCCAAAAGCTTCAGCTAAGGCAACGACTTGGGCTTCGCTTGCTTCTACATTTGGTGTAGCAACAAGATTAAACCGTGCACCGTCTGTGACAAGCTTCTCTACAAGATAATCGTAAACACCGTTGGCTTGCCACTCTTTGTCTTTGGCGGTAAACAACTGTTCCAGCTCCTGCATTGAAGCAGCAACTTCACGTTTGCTGAGCAAACCACGCTTTGTACCAAGTAATTTGTCTGCAACCGTTCTATAAGCGGTGTAAGCAGATTGCACCTGTTCACGTAAGGATTCTGGCAATATGCGAGCTAATTCAGGCTTGTCCTTGTCGCCACGCATAGTCCTGATCTCTTTTACACGGGGGTCTTCTTCATAACCAAATCCCTCAATTTCATGATCAAGCTCATAAAGAAAACGTAACTCATCACTGGTAAGTTCGGCGTTAGGGTCAGCCAACGTCTTCTTTTCAATAGCGGTAAGGCGTTTCATATCTTCAGCCTTGCGAATATATTCTTCACCGCCGGGCAAGTCTTTAAGTTGTTCGGCAGTAATATCTGCCATTTCAGCCTCTAGCTCTTGTGCAGCATTGACGCCACGAACTTCAGCTACTTCGCCCTGCTCCATACGAATTGCTACACGAGGAACTGTATCTTTGCCGTCTTCGTCACGAGTGTAGTAGACAAAGAAGTCGCCACCACGAAGCTGTATACTAGCAGTGCTTTCGCCAGCCGTACACC
>CAZBRN010000101.1:0-3243 GCA_964494545.1 uncultured Candidatus Saccharibacteria bacterium
CATCATTCAGAACAAATCGATGGGGAACCCGATTAGCGCGGAGTTTCCGTTCCTCTCCATTCTCTCCGCAACGCAACCGGAAATTCTCTCCGGGCTAATGACCAGCGACGACCTCCATTCAGGCTTTGCGAACCGCTGGCTGTTCGTTTGTGGCAATCCTGCAAGTGAAGGGATTGCGGACCCTCCCGTTCTCGACCGGGCGGTGGCAACGTCGCTGTTTCACGACTTCTGGCTAGCCCGGTGTAAATACGAAATGGGCAAGGGGATCACGCTCGCAAAGGACGCGGCCGACTGGTGGCGTTCCTGGTATCTCAAAGACTTTCGGCACGTCAGCGAGTCTCCTGAAGAGGACGCGATGCGGGCGAGACATGCGGTGCTCATCCGCAAGATCGCCCTCATCTATGCGATCGGCGATGGCGCCACACACATCCGCGTACAGGACCTGGAGCGCGGTACGGCGTTCGTGGAATGGTCCTGGGCGCACGTTCAGCGAATGCTCGGCACGTGGGGTCGATCGATCGAGGGGCAGATCGAATCCCGCATCGTGGCGGCACTCGAACGGAAGGGTGCAATGAAACGCCGTGAGCTTCAGATCAGTACCAGTTCACGAAAGTGGAGTGGTTCAGATTTTACGAAAGCATTTGACAACATGGTAAAGAACCAGTGGATTGCAGTCGATCCGCTTGGCGTCGTCGCGTTGAATCGGGCTACCTGAATGATGTTGGTTTGTTGGTCATGTTGGTCATGTTGGTCATGTTGGTCTGTAGGTCACTTCTTTTTCACTTTCATGTGACCAACATGACCAACATATGCCAACAAGGCCAAGAAACTGGCGGAAGTCCAGCGTTTTTCGTGTAGGTCAAAAGTGACCAACATTTGACCAACAATGACCAACATGGGGGACATTATGGCAACTACTACACCAGAACTGCTCGTCAGGGCGGTCGTTCGATTTCAGGACGCGAGGCCAGCACTTCGCGAACCAATGCATCAAGCAACTGTCACGATGGCAAAGGAACTGGCAAATGAGCGTGACAAGATGAAGTCTCTCCTGGACAAGCGTTGGGACTGGTGTTGGGTCAATGAGTCGTCTCCGCTGTTCGTGGAACGAGAGGATGCGTTGCTCAAAGACCTGAAGGAATACGAGGCAATGGAGGACGCGCTTCGCATGGCAGCGGCGGCGCTCTTCGGGGAGGCGGCGTGATGGTGCTGACCGCAGAGAAGCCAGTTACGGAAATCCGTGTCATCAGTTACGAGCCGCGCTGCGGTCATGGTGGGTACGTCCTGCGAATCCACACTCACGTCAACGGCGTCAAGCAATACAAATTGATGTGCGTGACCTGTGGGCAGCGTGGGAACGCTATCCCGAAGTCACACGACATGGTGCTAGACCTTTGGGGAGAGGAGCCACCCGAAGTCGATCACTCGTTGTCTGAACAGTTCTACGCAGAAGAGTACCGAAAGCGTCAGTCAGATCGTGAAGCCGAGCAACAGGAGAAGAGCAATCGATGGTGGACGGAGTACAACCAATATCTCAATTCGGACAAGTGGAGAGGCAAGCGCGGAAAGGTCCTGGCCCGTGATGGCTACAAATGTCAGGCGGCGATGCACCGCTGTATCGGGAAGGCGACACATGTTCATCACCTGACGTATGACCACGTGTTCAACGAACCGCTGTTTGATCTGATCTCCGTCTGCGAAATGTGCCATCACCAGATCACGGAACTCGATCGGCGTAAGTCGTGACTATCGCGGATCAGATTGCCGAAATATGGAAGAGGGAGAAGACGACGAAACGAACCGACCGGGAGCAGTTGCCGGCCGCACCGTGGGGCGTCTATCCGAAGTTGGCGCGTCGCTGTCTCGAATGCGGTTCAAAGGATCTGGTTCGGGATGGTCAGTATTACTGCGCCGCATGTCACCCGACGTACGGCAAGGATGTGAACTGATGGGCGCAATCCTCACCGCAGGCGGAAAGACGGCGAAGTCGGTCACTGACCAGCGGACCCAGGTGGAACTGTTCGACGCATGGGACAAGGCAGTAACCGATTTGTTGAAGTTCGCCGCGGCGTCGCATGAATCGCGTCAGCGGATGGAGAAAATGCAGGCATGGCTAGGGAAGGAGGACAACTACTGGCACGAGAAATACCAGGAACGCTACGACCAGTATTGGCACGAAAAGATGGCCGACAACGTGATTGCGGGCAAGATGTTCGACATGACCATTGCGATCAGCAATCTTCAGCGCCGGATGTCTCCAGACTGGATACGTGGTCTGAGCGCGTTGGTGGGGTGCGAGTTGTACCCGCATGTATCGCAACAGTTCGCCATCTGGGCGCAACGGCTAGGGAGTGACGATTTGTTTCATGTCGTGAGCCAATGGCAGAAGCACGAGTACGTGGAAGATCAAAAGGCAGAGGAACGAATGAGGCATGAGGAGTCGGGATGACAGTACCCACGGCGTACGAGACGCCAGAGGAGGCGGCGTGATGGCAACAGCAGATGTGGAGACAGTCCAGCGTGCCGAAGTGTGCGGGCACTGTGACGGTGAGGGATTCGAGTTTTACTGCGATGACTACCTCGAAGGTCAGTGCATCACCGGGTGGGACTTGCCGTGCGACAACTGCAAAGGCAAAGGGTTCACGTGGCGACAGGTTCCGGTGGTCAGTCCGAAATGGGCGCGGATGTGGAAAGAGATGAACCCGACCGGAGGCCCGCGATGAGTCCTGAACTACGTGCGGCACTGTGGGACCGCGTGAGCAAGGAGGCGTGATGGCAACGGTAACGATTGACGCGCAACGGTGGGAGCGGGTTGCGTATGCCGCTCGAATGGCAGCGCACTATCAACTGGCAGCATTGAACCCCGGAGATGGTGACGATGTTGCGAGAGACGTCGCACCCGTCGCGCCGGACCCCGGCTTGCGGGAGGCGATCAAGGGTGCGCTGGTCCATGTGGTCGGTGTTGCTGCCGACGATTGCGCGACTGCCGTGCTGTCGGTGCTCGCGGAGAGGGGTGTGCGGTGAGTGAGGGCGATAGTGTGTTCATTGGACCGGCGACAGTAACCGAGGTCAATGGACCGTGGATCGATGTCGCGATTCATGGGAATAACTCTGACATGACCGTATCACCGTACACGCTTATCCCTGACGTGCCGAACCTCGCGCACATTGCCCGGTTCCTGGCCGATCACCCGGAGACGGTGGACGCGCTGGAAAAGCAGATGCACCAGAGTTTCGGACTCG
>CAZBRN010000102.1:0-3239 GCA_964494545.1 uncultured Candidatus Saccharibacteria bacterium
AACGAAATCAACCCGGCCGACTTCGCGGGCGACATCGCGGCGGGTGGCGGCGGTGGCGGCGGCATGGGCATCGTGCACCCGGCAATCCTCAACATGCCGGACGGCGTGGCGACGACGATGCTGGGGAGCGGCGTCGGTGGGCTGAGCGGCGCGGGTGCCGGGGCGGCGGCGGGCTTCGCGACCGGCGAGGGCGACTTCGGCGACCGCCTGGGCAATGCCAAAGAGGGCGCATTCACCGGGGCAATCCTCGGCATGGGTGTCGGCGGGCTGGGCGGCGCGACGCTGGGCAAGAACACCAGCGGGCAGGCGTTGCGGCACATCGTCCAGCGGTCGAACGAGGCGGGCGTGGCCGGGACGAAACTCGCGCTCGCGGGCGGCGACCCGGCCGCCGCGCGGGGCGGGGCCACCGAACTCGCCAAGGGCGGGCTGCGCTACTGGGCGGGGCAGGTGGTCCGCCACCCCAAGAATATCTTCAACGACGAACTCTGGAACGACCTCGTGACGGGCGCGTTGACGCCCAGGTCGCGGCAGTTCCTGAAGGCGGCGCGCGAGGGGCTGGCGGCCCGCGCCTCGCTGACCGACGAGTGGGACCGCTTGCCGCAGTCCACGATGGACCTCCTGGCGCTGGAGGGCATCGACAAGGCGGCGTGGCAGGCGGCGGAGAAGCTGCACGGCAAGGGCAAGGGGCTGCAATCCCTGCTCAACCTCGGCACGCCACTCTCGGCCAACCTGGAGGACGGCGCGCTCTCGATGGCGAAGGAGATCGGGTACTCGACCGGACTCTCGGTCCTGAACCCGCAGGGCTTCGGGCAGAACCTGCTCGGCGTGATCGCGGGCGGGCCCGTCAAGGGCGCGGTCAACACCTACTGGCGGCAGTTCTTCAACGCCTCCAACGGCATCCTCAACAACTCCTTCCGGCTCGCGGGCGAGGCGGGCAAGTTCCGCGCGCTGGGGCGGCAGGCGCTGATCGACTCCGGGGAGACCGGCTTCGCGCAGTTCGCCGATGACGGGATGTTCTCGACGGCGGAGGTGGCGCGGCAACTGGGGCCGCGCGAGGCGGCGCTGTGGGCGGGCGTGCAGCAGAACGCCCGCGAACTGGCGCAGGAGCGGGTGCGCTTCCTGTACGGGGACTACGGCAAGAAGGGTTTTGTCGAGAACGCGCTGGGCAAGATGGGCATCCCGTTCGTCTCCTGGGCGATGCGCGCCTACCCGGTGGCGGCGGAGATGGCCCTGACGCACCCCGTGATCGCGCTGGCGCTCTACCACGCCACCAGGGCGCTGGCCGAGGGGGCGGGCGAGGACGGACGCCCCGGCTACACGGCGGGCATGATCCCGCTCCCGGACAAGGCGGGGCTGCTGACCGGGGGCCAGGGCAACACCACCTACCTCGACGTGATCGGCTCGATCTCCCCGGTCGGTGGCGAGGCGTTCAAGGGCGCGGAGGAGACGAGCTACGACAAGAATGCCTATCAGTCGGTGCAGGACGGCCTCTCCCGCGTCGGCCTCCCCGGCTTCGGCCCGGTGCCTGCGGCGCTGGCCTACATCATGGGCTTCGACTTCAAGGGGCCGAGCGCCCTCAGCCGCACGCAAGGATTGGAGAACAGCCTTGGACTCATACCAGGCAATCCTAACCTCCCCGATCTCGGTGGCGGTGGCCTGCGCGCTGCTCGTGGGCTGGTTTCTCCTCTGGTTGCCGATACGGAAATCGGCGCGTTACTCGGAGCCGACGCCGACCCCACCCCCGAGCAGTACGACCCCATCGGGCGGCGCTACGCCGAACTCGTCTTGGAAGCGACGGGGCGGCGGCTGAACGACCCGGCCAACCAGCGGCACCTGCTGGACCTCGCGTTCGGGCGGGGAGAACTCTACGCGCGGGCGGAGCGGGAGACGCTGATCGGCGGCGCGGCGCGGAACGTCGCCAGCCTGAGTAGCCCGGTGGGCATGGTGGCGCAGACCGAGGCGGCGCGACGGAGCAAGGTGGCGACGAGCGGCAACCCGGCCAGCTACCAGGCGGTGCAGGCGGTGCCGCAGGGGACCGCGCCGCGCCGGGCCATCGAGGCGCAGCGCAAGCAGTACCTGGCCGCCAACCCCTGGGCCGAGCCCTACAGCATCGGCGGCCGGGCGGAGGCGGAGGCGACCATCATGGAGCAGATACTGGCGCGCTACCGGCGCGCGGGCGTGCGCCCCACGCAGGCGGGTATCCAGGAGCAGATCAGGCTGATGACCGAGCGGGCCAACACCCCCTGAGACAACCCACGCCGGGGACACCCCTGGCGGTAGCTATAGGCCCCCGACTTACCATAATGCAAGTTGACGATAACAAGGAGCAGGTGTAGAATGAGCATAGCGGAGCGCCAGGACGCGCTGGAAACCGTCAACGACTGGGACGAGTTGGACACGCCGGAGGAATCCGCCGAGGTCCGCCCCCAGGAGTACGAGGCCCGGCCCGACCCCCAGGACGTGACGCAGGAACGCCAGCCTGTCGAGCAGGTGGCCGACCCGGCGACGCCAGTTGCCGAGACCCAGACCGAGACCGTCGAACAGCAACTCGCCCGCATCGCGGCCGAGAACGCCGAACTCCAGCGCAAGATTCAGGACCGCGAGTGGTCCGACCGGGGCCGCTTCCTGGCGGAGCAGAAGAAGAACCAGCAACTCCAGGAGCAGATTCAGGCCCTCACGAACGAGCGCAAGGGCGAGGACGACGCCCTCCGCCAGCAGTACGACAGCGCCATCGCGCAGCAGATCGCGGCGGGGAACGAGGTGGGGGCCGAACGGCTCCGCGACCGCCTCGAGGCGCAACTGGCGAAGCGCGAACTGGCCCGCCTCCAGCAAGACCTCTCGCTGAAGGAACGCCAGTCGCAGGAGTTGGTGCAGGCCCAGGCCGAGCACGAGCGCACCAGCCGGGGGCGACAGGTCCAGGCGGCGTTCGTGCCGATGCTGCTCCAGGAGGCCCAGGCGGCGGCGCAGCATTTCGGGCTGGACGAGTCGGACGCGCAAGACCTGATCGCGTTCGCCGCACCCCGGTCGCTCCGCTCGCTGGCCCCCAACGCGCCGCCCGAGGTGCTGGGGCAACTGGCGAAGGAGCAGTACGACGCGATCATCGAGCGGGCGCAGGCGCTCCAGGCGCGGCGGGTGCGCCAGAACCAGCAGGGTTTCGACACCACCCGCGAGCGGACGGGCAACGGCGCGAGCCGCGAGCTAGCCCAGGAATTTGACGAGGCCGACGACTGGGACGCGGG
>CAZBRN010000103.1:0-2924 GCA_964494545.1 uncultured Candidatus Saccharibacteria bacterium
CTGCAAAGCCTGAAGGTCATGGCCTTGGCTTATCCCTCGCCCGCGACATCATAGAACGCCACGACGGCACCATTACCGCACGAAGCAAACCAGGTAAAGGATCGTCCTTTATCATCTCATTACCACGCATATAAAAAACGCTCCCGAATGGAGCGCTTTCATGGCAGTGCTATTTTCCACCTATCGTGGGAGAGCCGATACTTTGAGCAAAGTCCAAGTGAAATTGTGTGAGTCGAATTCCAGACGGTAGTTCTTGGTGCCGTCGCTCATGTCGAATAGTTGCACGACGCTGTGGCCTTTTTGCAAGAGATAGCGCATGCCAGTTTCTACGAATGTGATCTCTTCGGCATCGATAGTGATCTGCTTTGGGAAGCTGCGGAGTTTGCCACGACCGCTGAAGGACATCGAGTTGATGACGACTTCTTTGTTAACAGTTTGCTCTCGGTTGATTGTGTCTTGATAATGAGTGATTGACATTGATTTGCTCCAGGGTTTTTATAAATAATAAGAGATACTCGCATTGCAACAGATGCTGCAGGAGTCGAACGGATAAATTTTTGGAGCTGTCAGAGCTAATAGTTCGCAACCGTTCGAGTGCTAATATTGTGGCCCATGAGCATAAATTGTGGTTTACAGTGACGCTTCGTCGCACGCGACTAGTGTGTATGGTCCCCGAGATTTTTACGACCCTTTTCGGGAAGTAGGTTTCAGCCTATGAGTAGGAAGTTTAGGAGGCCACAAAGTCGCCCACCAATCAGCACCCATATTGCTACCCTCAACTATACGCCTTATGGTTTGCCCAATTCAAGGATAGTTTTTACAACCATTTCACCCTGTTAATCAAAAAGGTTTCTCCTCTAACAGATAACAAATATGTGATTTGTTATTCGTCGATGTGGATTGGGTGTTTCGGCGCTTTGTGTGGCCATTGAAGAGATATGAAGATGCTGCCAAATAGGAATACGGCCAGTACTATTAAGCTGATGGTGACGGGCACATGAAGGCCTAATGGTGCCGCGATCATCTTGAAACTGATCCATGCCAAGATACCCGAAAGTGCCCATGACAAAGCCCAGAATTTAGTAGCCACCGATTGATAGACGAAGAACAATGCTCGCAGGCCAAGCAGCGCAAAGACGTTGCTGGCATAGGCTACAAATCGGTCCGGGCTAACAGCCAAAACCGCTGGGACGCTGTCGACTGCAAAGATTACGTCGGTCAGCTCGATCAGGATAATAACTGCCGCCATCAGGGTGAGCATCCGCTTACCTTCAATCTTAACTGTCAATTTATGACCAACAATTTCGTGATGAATCGGCAAAATACGGGTCATTACTTTCCAGAGTCGCTTATCGGTGATCTCGACTTCTTCTTCCAGCTCGTCCCCGCCCCGTGCTTCTTGGAACGCTTTCCATGCGGCCCGCATGAGGATAAGACCAAAGATGATACTGACCCATTCAAATCGCTTGAGAAGTTCAAGCCCGGCAAGGATGAAAACTAGTCGGAAGATAATCGCTCCAGCAATTCCGTAGTTGAGCATCCTGCGCTCCAAGCTACGGCCGACTTTGAAACTGCTGAATATCAAGCCCATCACAAATAGGTTATCGAGGCTGAGGGCCTTCTCTATGGCCCAGGCGGCTAGGTATTCGCCCGATGCCTGACGGCCAATGAATAAATAAACCGGAATAGCGAATAGTAAAGCTGCAGAAATATAAACTATCGACCAACGAACCGCTTCATTGAATTTGATTTCATGATCGCGTTTGGTGTGATGTGCTTCGATGAGACTGTAGATGACCAGCGCTAGAACCACGAGTCCATACATGAACCAAGGCACGTGATAACTATGAACGGCTGCTGCCTCGAGTGAACTAAAGAATGAAATCATATTAATCTAGTGTACCACGAGAATATTAGTAATGTTTGCGCTGATTTTGCGCGCCGATGCATCATGGCTATCTTGTTCGGTGGGGGTATAATTAGAGTATAAGGAGGTTGTTGTATGAAGAAACAATGTCAAAGCTGCGGGATGCCACTCCAAACCAAAGAAGCCGGTGACTGCAGAGGTACCGAGAAAGATGGAACCAAGAGCGAAAAATGGTGCTCGTTGTGCTACAAAGATGGCGAGTTTGTGGGCGGTGACTGTACGCTCGATCAGATGAAAGAGATAGTCGACACCGCCCTCAAAGGCCAAGGCCGTGGCCGGCTAATGCGCTGGATGGCCCAGAAACAATTGCCTACCCTTGAGCGCTGGAAGTAGCGATACGTCTTAAAGCCAGCTGATAACCTGGTAGCCAATAGTACAGATACATAAAAATGCGCCGATAATCGGGACGAGTTGAGGAACGGTGATATAGCCATTGTGTTTGGCACTGCGGCGTTTGATGACGATAAGCGATAAATTGACTAAAGTAAAAATACTCAGTACCAGCAAACTGGTAATCTGCGCCAATGACACGAGCGGAAGCAACAGTGTAGCCACTATCATCACGATGACTACGGCAATAGTTGCTGTGATTGGTGTTTTGTTTAGCTTGTGTACTCGTGAGAATCTTTTGTGCAACCAGCCTTGTGCCGATAAGCCATAGATTATTCTCGAACCCATAATGATCTGTACGATGACCCCATTAATGGTGGCTACCATACCGATGAGGCTTAATAGTTGCCCGCTACTTGAACCACTTCGCTCAAAGACGAGTGCCAACGGTGCTTTGCTGGCTGCTAGTTCAGCTGGGCTTACTATGGTCGTGGCTACGATCACAACCAATAGGTAGAGCACGGTAGACGTGACCAGTGTGATGAGTATCGCCAGTGGCATCGTTCGCTCAGGATTCTTGGCTTCTTCGGCCACGTTCACCATATCTTCAAAACCAATAAAAGCGTAGAACGCCAAGAATGCCCCGGCGATCAGCCCACCCACGCCT
>CAZBRN010000103.1:2934-3214 GCA_964494545.1 uncultured Candidatus Saccharibacteria bacterium
GTTTCTGCCGGCCCAGATAATGAGCACTAACCCCAAAACTTCAATAACGGTAAAGAGGGCCGCTGTTTTGGCTGACTCCCCTATCCCTTTGATAGCAATGAGTCCCAAGATAATGATCAGGCCGACGCTTGCTATGGGTGCGGGGATCGATACGAATTTGCCGAGGTAGCCAGCAAAACCCTGTGAAAGGGCCGCTGCAGATGCCACCCCGCCGGCAACCATGGCCAGCCCTACCAGCATCGACAGCCAGCGTTTTTTAAACGCATTATGTAAGTACACC
>CAZBRN010000104.1:0-1492 GCA_964494545.1 uncultured Candidatus Saccharibacteria bacterium
CCTTGCAAGGACTCATCGGGGACGCCCGATAGCGTCCGACGGCATAGGCCGTCAACCATACTTCGCCAACAGTTGGTGCGGCTGTATGACCCCCCGTGGTCCCCGTCTCTTCTCCGACAGTGCCTGCCAATCCCTGAGAACTTCTCCAGCACCCACGCGCGGAACAAAACTAGCCTTCCTCGGCATTGATCGCAATAACGGGTAGTGGCCAGTCAACCACGCCACCGACGCCTTCCCCGATCCCTGTAGTGCGCTGCACACTTCCAGCACGTCTTCATATCCGCCCACAATCTCCAGCTTTGGCACCGACTCACTCCGATAGATCTTCCGTCCATCGGGCAGCGTCGAATCGTAGGTGGACGACACATAAACAATCCCTATCGCGCGGACGTTCCCATTAGTGTCGGCTTTCACTTTGTTCCATGTAACGAAGTATTGCATGTTCTCTTCTCCAATCGATTCTGTTGTTATTGATTCTTAGGCGCTGGAGATAGTGTCCAGCCGTATAGGCTGCCCGGACGGGGATCCGACACATACGCACCAACCGATAGCCGTTCAATAGCATCCACGGCTTCCAGCGCGGCTTCCGTCAAGTCTCCCAGGCTATCTACAGTCCACTCTGGACAATACTGCGCAATATCCTGCCACTCCTGCGCAACAATCTCGCGGGCTTCCTCCAACTCCAGGTACTGCGGGCCACTATCGGGCAGGCAACCATTACTAGCGTAATACAGGATCACGTCCGCCGGTTCCTCCAGCGCATGCAACTCCCAGTCCCAGTACATCGGTTCTTGAATACAGTGAGACTCGCACTCCCCGTCATCCCCGCACCTATCGTCATCGGGGCATGGAACATAGCGTTCGGTGATCTCCAATATTGCATACACGCCTAATGGATCCCCGTTAGGATCGTGACAGATACTGCCGTTACCGTTAGGTGCGTACATCATCGGAGTATCGGTTGGGTGCTGGAGGTGGTACGAGGTGCGGCCGAACTCTCCGGTCTGGTAGTCTAATGGATGGTCATCGGCAGCGTATGCGCTATCCCCGGAGATATGGTCAATATAGTTATTCTCTTCGATCCATACCGTGAATAGTTCATGCGCTCGGTCATAGGTCATAGTTTCGGTGCTAGTGGTCATTATTGGTTCTCCAGTCATGTGGTTTGGTTACTAGGATTCTGCATCAAATACTTTACGCGGAGTGAGTCGGATCCCTGCACTGTGCCTGCCACTAGGATGATTCACGAGCACAGTCATCCCCGCGCTTAGCTGCCGTGCAATAGCATCGGCACTAGGCTTGCCGCTATCATCGCTTGCCCAATCCTGCCTGAAACAGACAGTATCGGCTGCATGTATACATATCTGGCGGATCGACTCCAGGGTATACGCACTACTATAGGTAAACAGTCGCATGGATCCATCGGCATACACTGCTTCAATCTCCACGCGAAAAGGTAGTAGGTTACTCATTATTGGTTCTCCAGTCGATT
>CAZBRN010000104.1:1502-3154 GCA_964494545.1 uncultured Candidatus Saccharibacteria bacterium
GTAGCAATGTTTTCCTTCCATGGCCTACGCCACGGGGAAACACCATTCTCCAGGGCCGCCACGATTGCATCGGTAGTTTCTTGGTATAGGTCGCGTCGTGTCTTAGTAGTAGTGGTTTTCTTCGCGTTTCGTGTCTTAGTAGTCATAGTAGGTTTCTCCAGTCGATTCTGTTGGTTATCGGTTAATGAAGCGCGCGTTGTGAACATAGTGCTTTCGGTGCTTTCGCTTCTCGCCACGCTCAAGGTCACTGTTGCCGGTATAGCGACCGAATACCGTGGACCTCCAGCCGTATACATCGCTCACCTCATACGCGAGATCTAGCCTGTTGCCAATGCGGGTAATGAGATTCTTGAACATTAGGTTCTCCAGTCATTCGGTTCTCTGTACCCTGCAACTGTAGCAGGGCTGCTTGCAACTTGCAAGTAGTATCGACAGGTTATCGAAAAACTAAACCCCGAATGTTCCACAACACTACATCGAACATACGTTCGATAGGTTGTAAGGGTACCCTTACAGGTACAGGAACCGGGGATGCACCGATACAGGGAATCGGGGAACCGTCGCCTACATCCTAGCCTTATTCCCTGTTCTATTTAAGGGTTCATCGCGTGACCCTCGACCCATCGACCCATCGACCCAAGGGGCCACGGCGAACCATCGACCCCCCCATCGATAGTTGCGGAATCAACAATACAGAGTAGTCGAAGCACCCCCGGCACCCCACTCCACGAAAAGACACAGAATAGTATTATGGACTCGAACCACTGTTTTCATTTTTTTGTGTGGTGTTGCTATGGTGTGGTCAGCAGGGATCCCCTGCTTGCATCTTGTAAGGGGTATTTGTGGGGCATACGAGGGCTAATTGGCGTAAGCGGCGTGAGGCTGAGTTGAAGGCTGCCTTGGAGCAGGCGAAGGACGAGGGGATCGCGGAGGCTTTCGAGGTGTTTATTCCGAAGGTGCTTGTGATGATTGAGGAGCGGCAGGCTTTGATGCCGAAGATTATGGATTTGGTGGATCGCGCGGTGGATGAGGGTGATACGCAGGCGATTAAGGATTTGACGCCGATTATGAATACGATGGTGAATGAGGATAAGCGGTTGATGGATCGTTTTGCGGGGGGTGTGACGCAGCGGCAGCAGGTGGAGGTGTCGGGTACGCAGGAGGTGAAGGTGACGCATGAGATTAGTCATGTGACTCTGGATGCGTTATTGTCTGGGAATCGGGAGCGGCTTAATCAACTGGGCGCACCGCGTGATCAGGAGGTCATTGATGCGGAACTTGTCGAGCGGGACTGAGCTTGTCCACGTCTATAGGTGCGATGTGTGTGGGCGTGAGGAGGAGTGGCTTGATGAGGAGTACGATATTCCTCCTGTGTGTCGCCGGGATTATATTGCTATGGATTCGGCGAAGGCTCCTGATGGGCACAAGTATTCTTTGATTCGGCATGAGGATCATGGGCCGATGGCTTTTGTGGGGTCGCGTCGGTATGAGGTGAATCCTTTTGCTGATGAGCGTTCTGCGAAGTATGACCGCGAGGCGGCTCATGCGTTGGCTGCTGTGGCTAAGATTGAGGCGATGGTGAGGGGCGAGGATGTTGTTGGCTGATTATCGGTGTGGTGGTAAGGATTGTGGCGAGGTTGTGGAGATTGGTC
>CAZBRN010000105.1:0-3116 GCA_964494545.1 uncultured Candidatus Saccharibacteria bacterium
TCGTCGGCGCGGCTTCAATTACTTCTTTGATTATCTCTTCGATGGACATTTGTTCAATCTTAAACCAAAAGATTCTACTTGTCAAGTACCCGCTCCGCCACGTCCAGTAATGTGGCATTCCGCAGTTCGGTGTATGTCTTTTCGCTGATTTCCTCCATCTGGAACGCTCACCACAGGTTAGCGAGGATTTCGCGGGCTTCGGCGCAAAGTTCGGTTATCATGCTTTCCTCGCTTGTCTCAATGCCTGATAAAAGTTATCTGATTTTACTTTCGCTTGCAATAAATAATCGTCTATTTTATCGGGACAGTAAAATACCCTGCCCGCTACCGCCCGCGCAAGTTCCACAGCTTCCTTTTCGCCCTGCGGGTCTGGAATGACAACCACTTTGCGACCGAATAATTTATCTGCCAACGGCTTGAAGGCATTTTTTCCGGCAACGCCAATCACCTGAAAATCAAAGGCTGGTAAATGTGCCCATGTCACCATTGCTTTAATTTCCCCTTCGACAACAATCACTAATTCCCCGTCGTATCCCATCGCCGGGATTGCCAGCAGGGGAGGAAATGCGCCGAGTCCGTGGGTTTCTGGTCTATATTTGTCCTTTGAATTCTTTGGATTTATAAGTCTGTGTTTGATGTTTAATAATTCGTTCTGCTCGCTGAAAATCGGGATGGTCAATGTTGGGGTGTGGTAATCACTACCAATCACAAAATCGGAACACGCCCCAAGAGTAAAAAACGACTGTAACCCTTCGTCAAGCCCGCGAGCGACCCATAGGTCTTTCGCCCATTGCCCCATTGATTCGTGATAATAAAGATGCTTCTCGGCTGTCTGTAATTCCTTCCGCGCCGCTTCCATTCTGCGCTGCTTGTCCTCCAATTCAAGGCGGGCGCGTTCATGGCGTTCATCCGCGAGGCGTTTCATTTCCTGCGGGTCGTATTGTTGTTCCCCGCCTAAAAACTCATAGGCTTGTTTTATATCCCATCCGCGCCATTTCTGGATAAAGTCCAATGCGTCACCCTGTCCGCAGTCCCCGCTAAAACACTTCCACTTTTGCTTTCCCCCATCAGTATAGACGTGGAAAGCGTTCGCATCTTTTCCGCCGTGCAACGGGCAAGCACAACGTCCAGAGCGGTCGGGCTCCCCGCCTGCTTTTTCCACCAGGTCAAGTAAATCCGTCTTTGCCAGTACCGCGTCAATGTTCATTTGTCACCTCGATAATATACGCTTGTGTAATCGTGCTGTTCAAAGTCAATCTTCAACTCCCACACCATCCCAGCCGGAAGTCCGCCGCGCTGCTTGTTGACTTTCAGGAAGACTTGATTTTCATTCACCACAAAGTTGATCGGGCTGTCTTTTTTGGATACCGTACTCCCTACCAGATGGGTTGTCTTTGGCATCCACAGGCTTATCATTCTATCAAATCGCGTGGCGATTGCAGACGTTTCCATGCCGTCATAAGTACCCGGAATTTTCATTGGCTCATTATTTCCCTCCAATTCTTGCTTTGCCTGTAACGGTACGATAATCGGGCATTGTAAATGTTTCGTCATATCTCGTAATCGAAAAACGTCATTGGCAACCTGCAACCGCCTTTGGTCTTTGGCTTGCGCTTGTTTTACTTCCGGGTCAATCGGCAGGGCTTGTAAATAATCCACAATCACCACAGCAGGCTTCCATTTCTCGCCGGTTACATTTCCTCCAACCAATTCACGGATTGCCCGGTAGATGTTCGAGAGGGTGAGTTCCGGCGCGTCATCCGGTCTTTCCGCGCTGTCTGCTATTCGCCAAATTGGAACGCCGTCTATTTCAGACTTTGCCCAAAGCATTCGTTCCCAATTATCAAATTTTCCCCTTGCAAAGTCCGCAGGTCTGACTTTGAGGATGCGCCCAAATTCTGCAAACGCCATTGCCTCGATGCTTTCTTCAAGCGATACATGGATAATGATTTCGTCCCTGTTCTGGCGTTTCAGTTGATCTACTATCTGCCGCTCCCACCAGTCTATAAGATAAGTTTTACCGTTCGATGTCTGAGCCTGTACCGCGCAAATTTCCCAGGGGAGCAACGGCGCAAAGTAATCTTTTATTGCCGGGTCTGTTCCCTTTATGTCCAACTCAATCCCAAACTGCGAATGTTCAGCGGCTTTCCTGGACTCATTATATCCATTGGTGGATACCTCATTTGGGGCATAGATGTTTGATTTATGATTAGCCATAGAAGCCGCCCGTAATTGGCTTTGTTTCTTCCTGCTTCGGATTGGCGGCAAACCCTACCGCGTCTTTCGTGATCTCGCGGGGATGTGCAACCCGCCCGCCTTGTTTGCTCTTCCACCCGTTGACGTAATCAAAGGCTTCGTCAAGCGCGACTAGGGGCAGTTCGTCGTTATTCCAGGCAGTCCATTCTTTGAGGTAATCCGCCTTGACCTTGCCCTTCATTTCCTGCCCGGTTCGCTTGTTCCACCAGTCCGCGTACTTTAGCAGGTGGGAGGGCATATTCTCGCGCCCCTGCCAATAACCGTCCGGTTTCAGGGATTGCGCTAGGATTGCATCAACCTTGCGATCTGCCTGTTCTTGTAATTCAGGGGAAAGGGGTTCTTTTATATTTGTATTATCTTGTTTAATCAACTGACTTTTAATAACACTTGCATTACTTTTAATAACAGTTGGTTTACTTTCTGCCATACCTGCTGAAATCCGGCTTTTCATTTCCACCTTTCGCCCATCCAGGTATTCATGTGGAGCGTTTCGTCTGTCCGGTGTAGTGTCTATCAGGTATCCATTCTCTACGAGTTTTTCCGCGTGGCGCATGACCGTAACCGCGCTGATTTCCAAATCCTTGCCGATTCTTTCAAGGCTTGCTTTACAAACCCCATCAGACATATTGCAGTATTGCCACATCCTACCAAAGACAAGGGCGGTCATGTAATCTTTGTAGCGATGCAGAACTACCTCAAAGACAGGTATAAATCCGCTGATCTCCGTAATTATTTGGCGCGGCTCCGAAACGCCAATCATTTCAAGCGCATCTACTATGTATTGTTCTTGCTGTTCGCTCATTTGTCCTCTGCATAGAAAACGCCCGCCTCAATGCGATGCAGCGCAAAGAGACAGGCGA
>CAZBRN010000106.1:0-3067 GCA_964494545.1 uncultured Candidatus Saccharibacteria bacterium
TCGTTCCGAGACGTTTTGCGGCGCTTGCGTGACCGCCTTCCGTGCGGAGAAAGCGAAGGTGACGACGTGAGCAAGATCATCCTCGACCCTGACGAACTAAGCCCGGCGCTCATGCGTCACGCTTGCTTAGCAGCGATTGGATACCTCACGGGCGGCAGCATCCTCGACAAGGACGGCATGATTGCGGTGCTCAGAGAGGCCGTGACGACTCCCGGCGAGCCAGCGGTAAAGCGAGATTGGCGCATCGGGCTGACCGTAAAGGCCAGATTGCGAAGCGACGAGTTGTATTACGAACGCGGCACAATTGTTGACGTGTTTCCATCGGGGACCGCTGGCATCGACGACAAGAACGGCGTGCTGTCGGTCAAGATGGATGGCGGCTCGACAATCCTCGCGCCAGCCGAACGCTTCATCACCGCATAATCCAAGGAGCCAACCCAATGACCCCCGACGAACAAATCGCCGCGATACGGGAGCGGCACGCGAAGGCAACGCCGGGGCCGCTTTATGTCGTGCAACTCGACCGCGAATGTGGCGAGTACAGCGACCAATACTACACGCTGGCGATTGGGCCTTATGAGGACGACGCGGCGGACTGTTTTGCATTTAGCCATGAGACATGCGATCGCAGCGACGATGCCGCGGGTATAGAGGCGAACTTTGAGCTATTTGCCCACGCCCACGCCGACATCGCCCACCTGCTGTCGCGCATCGACGCGCTGACCGCCGAGCGGAATGTTGCCGTGATGCGGGCGCGAGCGCAGGCAGAGGCTGCCAGAGAGTCGTACTCACGATTCACCGCCGAGCTTGCCGCCGCCAACGCCCGTGCGGACGCGATTGAACGCGACAGCGACATACTCAACGGCGCAGAGTGGCGGCGATCCGTAGAGGCGGTCAATGGCGACCCAAAGGCGGCACGCGAGCATCGCATCGCGGCTCTTGTGGCGGAACTTGAGGAGGCCAACGCACGGGCGGACGGCGAGCGGGCGAGGGTTGCCGACGAACTTGAGGAGCGAGCAATCAAGCTGCGTCACTCCGGCTGGACCGACAAGGCAAACGAACTGGTGTACGTTGCGGGACTGATTCGTGGCGAGCACGAGAAAGGGGGCGGTTGAGACGATGAGATTCCCGACGCGGTTTATCGGTGCAAAGATCGGGACGATGCCGAAACTCGTCAGGTTCGACGCTCGCGGTAGGCTGCGGATCGGTGCGAGCGTTCGCTGGCAAGAACTGAAAAACGGACCCTGGTATACCGGGATAGTCCGCAACGTAGAACCAATCCGAATCGAGAGAATGTAACAACACCCCGCCCCACGGCGGCTAACGGGAGGTGAGCGAGACGATGATAAAGCGATGTTTGCTCTGCGACGAGTGCGAAGAGTTCGGCGGCATCCTCTCGGACGATGGCAGTACCGACGAGGCGATGAAAGAGTGGCTGGCTGAACACGAGGAATGGCGCGAATGTGACGGAGAGTTTTTGTGCGGCGACTGCGCGGCTGCGTTTGACGAATCGCAGGACGACGAAGAGGACTAACCCCGGCACCGCCGGCAGCAGGGAGGATTTCGATGAGCGAGGGACCGAAGCGAGCGGCTATCAGTCGCAACAACGGCGAGCGTGTTCGGTTGATTCACAAAGAAACCGGCGACGAAGTTTATGTAGTTCTGCGCGGTAACCGCGCCGTGCTAGAGGTCATATTTTCTGAGAAGTGGATTGTAGATCGGGGAGACAAAAGCAATGTGCATTGAGTATCGAAGGAACGAAGAGGAGTGGCGTCCGGCGGCTGGCAAAATGCAGAACTGGAATCTCCTGGTCAGCAATCGCGGGCGCGTGATGAATGCTATGACACAACATATCCTCAAGACGCATCTAAATCACAACGGATACGAGGTAATTCGGCATCTAAAGGTGGGCAACGCATTTGTTCATCGCGCCGTTTACGAAGCCTTCCGAGGACTAATCCCTGACGGCAAGGAGATCAACCATATTGATTCCAATCGCACGAATAATTGCCTAACGAACCTAGAGGCCGTGACTAGGCTGCAAAATGTGCATCATGCGATTGTTCGCAGGACTGGGAGATACCCAACAGCAAGCCCGGATAAGCCCATTAGGTTATCCAAGCGAGATCGGCCACGATCAAATCATCTGTCTGCCGAAATAAGAGAGGGAATTCGTAAGCTAGCTAGAACGAAGGCCCTGACCTACAAAGAAATCGCCGGGATATTTGGCGTCCATAAATGCACCGTCGCCAAAACTGTCCTTGGCACCACGAATTGGGCAAAGGTTCCCCGTCGCCGAAAAGTAGTTGACGCCGCCAGTTAGGTGGCTCATAATTCCCAGTGACCTTGTGGAATGTTCTACGCCGTCTCTAAGCGGCACGCCATGGCGCGAGTGGGTCAGGGTCGGGTTGTCCCGTCCCGGCTTTTACTACTCACACGCCGAGGCTTTCTATGCAATGGCTAGGCTTTCTCGCCAAGTTAATCCCACACGCCGGCAAGCTCGACGACATCGCCGAAGCGGTTGACGCGCTGACCCGTGCCCAAGGTTCCGCCGAACTGTGGGCGGCGACCAAGACGCTCGGCGACCTGCTGCAACCGATCGTCGAGACCGTCACGGGCTTTGAAGTATCCAGCGAAGAATCTGCGGTCGAGGCGATGAAGCTGGGCGACGGCAAGCTGCTCGGCAAGCTCAAGGGCTTCATCGAAAGCCCGCTGGGCCAGACGTTGCTGCAACTGCTCCTCGGGCAAATCGCCAAGGGGTGAGCCGTGGCCAAGCGCGATCGCATCGTGACGCTGCCGCCAGACGTGCGCATCAATCCATGCGTCGCGCCCCTCTCGGAATCCGTCTCATGGGCGGACGAAGGATTGGGCGTCGATGAGGCTTGGAAGCTATCGCAAGGCGAAGGCGTCATCGTCTGCTCGCTTGACACGGGCTGCGACGTTTACCACCCGGACCTGGACGGGGCGATTCTCGATGCCAAGGACTTCACCGGCAGTCGTTTCGGTTTTGGCGATCGGCACGGGCACGGCACGCACGTCGCCGGCCGGGTGGGCGCGCGAATGGGGA
>CAZBRN010000107.1:0-3046 GCA_964494545.1 uncultured Candidatus Saccharibacteria bacterium
CGCTGGCCGCCGTCTCGCGGCGGCCCCGCCCCTCCGCGGGCCTGATCGACGGGCAGATTGTTCGAGTTGATGACCAGAATCGCGGTTGATTCGACCGCCGGAAGCCCTGCGTCCTTCGCTTCCTCGATGTCGAAGACCGTGATTCCCTTGCGAAGCATGTCGAGCTGTTGCCGGGCCCGCTTTTGAGCCTCTTCGCGGCCGCTGTCGTCGTCGTCCGACCAGGGCCGACGCTCCCACAGCAGCCCAAACGCGATCGTGCAGGTGATCCGCTTCAGATGCGCCGCCGAGTTGCCGGTGAGTGCCGCGAGATCCGCCGATGTGTACCGCTGGGCCTGCAAACAGGCCGAGTCGATCTCGCCCGACGCGTCTTCGAGCACCGCCAGGAGCACGGCATTGGCCGACAAACTGCCGGAAGCGACCCGGGTGCCGGTATCGCTCACCAAATCGCCCAGCACGCGGACGTCGTATCGCGTGATCAGGTCGGCGGGAGTGGCATACGCGGCCATCGAACAGTTCCAGCTATGAAAAAACCGCGAGTGACGGTGAAATCACCCGCGGCCGGGACGTCGGCTGGACGCACTGTCTCGGAACATCCAGCCTGGAGATTTACTAGGAGGCGACCGCGGCGGTGAACAAGAACCCGCTCACGCCAGCAGTGATCTTGGCGTCATAGTTCTCGATCACGCGGCCCTTATGGACCTAGTTGTCCGTGTCGTGCTTGCTTTCGACGACCATCTCCTGATACATGAACAGGCAGGCCGTCGAGAAGTTCGGCGCTTGGTTGCTGTCCTTCGGGGCATCCAGGCCGCCGGGTCGGGACACGATGAACGGAGTCGTGTCACCGAGCACGTAAGACGCCGAGCGCGTCGCGCCCTTGCGGGTGGTGACCTTCACCGTGTCTTCGATCTCGACGTTCACGCCGTAGAGGCTCGCCGGCAAGCCGTACTGGGCGTTCGGGCCCAGCTTGTTGCCGATGTACTCGCGGGCGTCCGTCGAACCCTTGATGAAGTCGACGATTTCCTGCGAGACGGCCATCTTTCGAGCGCAGCCGGGCGACATCACCAGGTGGAAGTCGGTCGCCATCACAGCGCCGTTCGTCGCCAAGCGGATCGTGTCGACCGCGTAATCGATCGATCGCTTGATGTCCATGCGGGCCGTCGTGGAAACGTCCCACTTGCCGGTCACGCCGGAGATCGAGCTTACCGCTGAGGTGTTGGCGGTCGGCCAGTTGCCCGAAGTCGTGAGCAGCGTGCTGACAAACTGCGTGCGGGCCGTCATCGCCTGCTGGGCCTTCAGTGCGGCATGCTTGGCGAGGATATCCCAAGCGGCCTGCTCAGCGGCCAGTTCGCCGATCCGGAACCCGAACTTGTACCGATAGCAGACATACGGCAGAAATTCGTGGTTGTCGGTGTTGCCGGCGTCCGACGGTTCGTCTTGACCGTCCGGCCAGGAGAAGTTGTTCAGGTTCGTCTGCAGGATGCGAGCACCCTCGTCGAACCCGAGCTTGGTATAGAGACCGACCGACTTCGAGACCGGAACGATCTGAATGTACTTGTTCAGCGGAAACGAATCGACGTTCCGCGAAAAGTCGACCACCATGTTACCGGTGGCTTCGGTCGAAGGAACAAACGTGTTGGGTGCGCCACCCGGGTAAACAGCGGTCATGGGAAAACTCCAGAGTCAAACGAGGTGAGTCGCTTGGCGTCGGGGTGTCCGATGGCCGGTAAATGCGAGCTAAATCGAAATGTGAAAAACCAAACCAAACCAACCGCGGCTTACGCCAGGGCCGGATAAACCTTCGGGGTGATCTTGACGAGCACCTTGGCCAATTCGCCTTCGCTGGCGGATTCCAGAGCCAGGGCCCCGTGATTCTGCGCGGTGGTGCCAGTCGTCGCAGCCAGCACGCCCTTGCCGTCGGCATCGGACTTGATGTTCGCGCCGCGGGTCACGCCGCCGGAACCGATTTCCAGCAGGCAGACCTTTCCTTCCGGGTAGTACATGACCGGATCGCCGCTTTCGCCAGCGTCGCCGTCGGCGTTCGGAATCGGCGCGTCTTGCGTCGCTTCGGTTGCAATGCCGATCACCACTTCGTTGGCATCGGCTTCGAGCAGGGTGTTGTCGGCGGCCGTCGAATACTTGACGAACCGCGACGGGCGGATGTCGCCGCCAGCCTTCGCCTGGATCGCTTCAAAGCACATGGTTCAAACTCCGGTCAGAAAAAAGTTGGTTTGTGAATGGGTGAAAACGGGCAGGTATGGATAGCCAGGCCGGACTAGGCCGCCGGGACGTACTTCCCTTCGTTGCGGTTGACGTTGTCGAGGACGTCGGCGTAAACGGCGTTTTTGCCCTTGCTGCGAAGTTCCAGCGTCACTTCTTGGGCCACCTTCGCATACCGCTCCCGCTTCTCGCCGTCGGCGCCGCCTTCGCGCTTCGGGCTGGGCGGCACAAAAACGCCTTGCCCGACCGGGACGCGGGCGTACCGCTGCACGATCTTGTCGCAGTGACGGCCAAACTGCTCGTCGTTCAGCGGCTCGCAGTCCTTGAGTTCGTCGTCGATCGTGAGCACGTAGCCGGAATTGAGCAGGTCGTTCAGCTTGGCATATCGCTGGGCCTTGACCTTCTCGGCGCGGATCTCCGCGACCTGCTTTTCGACGACGGCCAGCCGCTCTTCGGCCTTGGTGGCGCGGGCTTCGGCTTTGTGGTATCGTTCCCGCAGTTCCGCGTTTTCCTTCGCGTACTGCTCCGGCTTCTTCTTCTCAGCAACGGCCATGGGTTCCTCTTCTTCGTCCACTTCGGACGTTTCAGGGGTGTCGGATTCATCTTCATCCGAGTCGGCTACGTCGCCGCCGGGTTGTTCAATTGGTTCGTCGAGGTCGGCGTCGTCGCCCAGCCCCATATCGGACTCTTCGTCGTCGATTTCGGGCGGCAGATCGTCGTCATCGCCTTCGAGGTCGAGATCGTCGCCGTCTTCGTCAGGCAACATTCCCTCTTCGTCGTCGTCCATCCCGTCGAGGTCGTCGCCCAGGTCGAGATCGCTGTCCCCTTC
>CAZBRN010000108.1:0-3042 GCA_964494545.1 uncultured Candidatus Saccharibacteria bacterium
CGAAGACCTTGTGCGGCATTCGAACCGGGGTGATCTCGGAAAACGGATGATCGGCCACCTCTTCGTTGGCCAGCTCCCCGCCCTTGAATTTCAGTATCTCATACTGCGGCCCGCCGACCGTGATCTTGCGCAGTTCGGCGATGCCGTCATCGTCCCAGTCCACGCGAATATAGCATTCGTAGACCGTGATTTCACGAGTGGCCTTGTCGGCCTCCTCGTCGGCAAACCCTTCTTCGTCGCTAAACCGCTGAGTCTTTTCCGCGCTGAACTCGTCGTCCTCACCCGATGGCAATGACTTGATCTGTTCGGGATCGTAGCCGTCCGCAATGAGGTCCGATTGCGTCGGCGTGGTCTTGTGCCCCAGGAACGGTGCGGTATCGACCGAGCGGGCTCGGCGTGAAATGAGAAATTCCTCGGGCGGGACATTCTCAATCACCACACGATTGCGCGGCAATGCGCGCTTGGCTGTAACATCATGTCTGCGGCCCATCTCCACCATTTCCGGCGGGGCCGTCTCAAAATCCAAGTCCTCGGGGACGCCAGCCGCTACCGCATCCTTGGCCCAATATTCCGTATGTTCGATAATTTCAACGCCTGCGTCCTCCATGAGCATCATCATGGCGTTGTCGTCTAGGCCGGTGAACTTGCGCCGCTCAACCTTTTCGCTGGTATCCCACCATTTCTTGATGATGCCGACTTTCTGGAGAAGCGCATCCTTGAACCAGTCATAGAACAGGATGAAGCCCGGATTATCCACGTTCCAGACGTGGTTCACATAGTCCGTCGCCTGCTCTGCGACTTCCTCATCCTCCGGGCCTTCCGGCTGAAACCGCACCACCTCGCCCGAGCGGGTGAATATCTGGATCAGGTCTGGCATCACGCTTTCGATCACGTCCTGGACATCGGACGAGATGACCTGTGAGCGGCCTGCTATTTCGTTACCCATAGGCTCGCCGAGATAGTCGCGCATGGCTGTCTGCCGCGCCTCGGAGATTTCACCGCCAATGAACCCGACCGCATTACCGATCTGGTTCTTGACGGCGGCCTTGAGTTCTTTCTCGTCCATCAGGCGGCGGCCTGCTCATCCTTGCGGGGCCGGCCGGGGCCGCGCCTTGCCTCCAGCGTCTCGATCCGAGCCATGAGCTGCTGAACCGTGCGCTCAAGCTTCTGCAGCCGCGCGTTGTCGTCACGCTGACCGGGACGAAAGTTCTTCGGGCCTAACAGCATCAGATCACCGCATGTGAGATGTGGGTTTTGGGATATTGGATCGGCTTGTAAGCGGGCTTTGTCGCAGCCCCGTCCAGCGTCATCGCGAGATAGCGGAAAGCGTCGGCCCCGTGGCTTGCCCAGTCATGAACAGGCCTCGGCTTCAACGCCATAAGCTTGTCGTCATACTCAGCGCGATACAGTTTCAGCGCATCGATGCCGCGCGCGCATTTCTTCGCATCGAACCAGCATTTCGGGATGAATACCCGAACCGCATTGATACCGTCTTCGACACGGTGCATCGGCGCTATCGTGACGTTCTTGAGCCCAAGAGTTTCCAGAACCTCCAGGCGGCTCTTGCCCGTTCCCAATTCCTTAGCTTGCGCGTCATGCGGAACGATATGGCCAGCGTAAAGGTATGGCCGGTTGACAAGCTCTCGGACATAGTGACCGAGGTCCATCCCGGATGCCTCGTAATAATCCAGGATGCGGATTTCACGGCCCACCACTTGCGCAAACCAGATCGCAGTGGCATCGCGAATGCCCAAGTCCCACGCCGTCCAGACCTGCGCTGTCGGCTCATACGGGACGCCCGCAATGCGCTTGTCGGCCTCGGCCTGAGCCATAAGCTTGCCGTAATAGGCACCGACGACAGCAGCATCAAAGCTGCATTCGAACTCCTGAGCGTATTGTTCCTCGCTCAGGCCCTTGCGCAGGCTTTCCAGTTCCTTGGCCTCAATTATCCCGGTCGCGCTCGCCTTGAGCGTCAGCCGGAACCAGCCGGGGACCAATTCACCCGCCTCGTCGCGATCGACCTTGTAGAACCAGTCACGACCGGCCGGCGTGCCGATGAATGTGCCCCAGCCGTTATAATCCGCTAGGGTGGGGCGAATAACCTCAGGCCATGCCCTCGGGTCCATCTGCGCCGGTTCATCGACAGTCACGCCATCGTTGTAGAGACCGCGCATCCGGTCATAGTTGTCGGCACCGTACAGCCTGACCCGCGCGTTGTTGGGGTACTCGGCCCACAATTCGCTTTCCGAGAACTTCACCCCCGGAATCGGCGCGCTGTAATGCTTGAGATACCCCCAGGCAATGTCCTTGGCCTGCGTGTAGGTCGGGGCCACATAGCTATATCGAGGCGGGGGATATTCCCGCGCATTGGTCAGTGCAGCCCGTATTTTGTCGTTGATGCACCCGACCGTTTTGCCAAAGCGCCGATGCGCGACGATCTTGGCAAAGCGTGCTGTTCTGTCGTGGTAAGCCTCGAATTGCGAACGCGGCTTGTAGGGTATGACTATTTGAGCCACGTCAGTTCAAGCTTGACCGGGCCGCCGTCCTCGCCAGAAATCGCCTGCGTGGGCTTGCCCCATCCTCGATCAAGCAACGCCTGAGCCGCCGACACCCGCGCGGCATGTGGCGCCTGTACCTCGTTCATGATGCCAGCAAGGACATTGATTGCGCTTGTGGTGTGGCTACGCGCCAAAGACCTGATATCGGTAGGAGTTTTCGCCATTTAGTTTGCTTCGGGTTATGGGCTGGCTGGGAAATTCCCTTGGCCTTGGCCCGTCACGGAATGAGTGCCGGCGGTCCCGCCCGGAGGTTTTGAGGGGAAAGACGGGCCGCCGGCTATCGGGAAGCAGTGGGGGACTAGCCTTCCCGAAATTGTCGCGGCGTAGTTCAAGCCGCATTATCCCATTTAGGTAAACATGGGTTATTCGGTCGCGGGTGAAAAGGGGTTATGGCTCGCGACCTACTTTCGCCCCGCTAGATTCCAGAACACCGCCAATTCCTCAAGGCATTCGAAAAACATCCGGCGCACATACGCTACATCGC
>CAZBRN010000109.1:0-3037 GCA_964494545.1 uncultured Candidatus Saccharibacteria bacterium
CGTTGGCCCGCTCGACTGGGATGCGAACAACACCTACGCTCTTGGGCAAACGGTCACGGCATCGGACGGCTACATTTACACCGCTGCGGCCAGCAGTCAGGGCGTCGATCCGACCACCGATACGTTGGGCGGGTACTGGACGAACACGACCGTGCCGAATGCGTGGGCGCGCGTGCCGCAGATTTTTGCGAGCGCTACTTCGTGGCAGCCGGTCTTCGCGGGCATGACGAACATCGTGTTCGGATACCCGCTCGGCCTCGGCCCGTCGCCGCGCAACACCGGCCTCCGTGTTTTCCGCAAGCCGGCAGGCTTCCTGAAGACGGTACCGCTTGCGCCGAAGCAGGGTTCGCTGCCGTGGCTCGGCGCGAGCGCGAACATGCCTTACAACGATCATGTCGTGGAAGGCGACTACATCCTCTCGCGCGATCTGTTCATGATGCTGCGCTTCGTCGCGGACGTGACGGACGTGCGGAAGTTCGCGCCCATGTTCTGCGAAGGCTTGGCCGCGCGCATCGCCGTAGAAGTGTGCGAGCCGCTGACGCAGAGCAACAGCAAGCAGAGCATGATCATCGGCAAATACCAGAAGTTCATGACCGAGGCCCGGCAGGTCAACGCGATCGAGGCCGGCCCGGTAGAGGCTGCGGAGGACGAGTTCCTCTCGGTGCGGCGCTAGATGGCCAGCGGCAATTTCGTCCAGAACGATTTCACCGGCGGCGAGTGGTCGCAGGTAGCGCAGGGCCAGACTTCGGAGCCGCGCTACAAGAAGGCGATGAATGTCTGCTTGAACGGCTACCCGATGGAGGAGAAGCCGTGGATACGCCGTCCGGGCACGCGCCATGCTGCGCCGTCGCGCGGGGGTGCGGCTGCGCGCACGATGCAGTTGAACTTCACCGGCAAGGCCCCGTACACGATGGAGTTCACGGACGGGCATCTCCGCATGTTGAGCGGGCCGTCGCTGCTGAAAGACACCACCAGTTCGATCATCACGGACATCACTGCGGCTTCGCCTGCGGTTATCACGCTTCAGACTGCCGCGACGTGGGAAACGGGAGACGAGATCGAGTTTACGCTTGAGGACATCAAGCCGCTGCCTGCGCTTGCGTACCTCGCGAACCGGCAGTTCAAGGTGCAGAAGGTTGACACCACGCATTTCGCGCTGTTCGATAGCGTGACTTCGCAGCCTGTGGACGGCACCAAGGTCACTTGGAGCGGCAGCTATTCGTTGCGCGCCAGTAAGATTGTGGACTTCGACACGGCGTATTCCAGCGAGCAGTGGCGTGTGCTGAAGGCGGTGCAGAGCGACAAACGCATCACGCTGCTGAACAATTCCGTGGCCCCGGAAGTCCTGAACGTGCTCTCGCTCCCCACGGACGACGCACCCGCGACGTTCGAGTTGACGGAGTTCCAGTTCAAGGATGGGCCGTACCTCGACCCGATCGAGGGGTCGATCATCACGCCGGACGCGACTATCGGTCTTATCAACTTCACGCTCTCGTTCACCGCGTACAGCGCGACCCGTGCGTACAAGCGCGGCGATTTCGTTTCGTCTTCCAGCATCGGCTACCGCTCGCTTCAGGAAGTCAACCTGAACCACACGCCCGCGTCGTCTCCGACCTATTGGGAAGTGGTCAGCCCCGGCCAAGCTGTTGGCCCGAACGGGTTCGTCGCGTCCGACATCGGGCGTTTGCTACGCTTCAAAGATAGCGCCAGTAACTGGACGTGGGGCCGCGTCAACGGCTTGTCGAGCACGGGTGCCATCGACGGCCAGCTTTCTGGCTCCGTGAACATCGGCAACTACAACAATCTGGACCGCGCGTTCGATGGCGTGGCGTCGAAGACCTACGCAAATTGCGCGGACATCAGTTTCGCTTCCGGCACTAGTCCTGTTTTCGGCTACATCGGAAAGAACTACACGGCAAACGGTGGCCGCGCGATCACGACCGCGATTGTTTATCCGTCTAGCGACAAGAGTTTTACTGCCCTTCAATATATGAGCACGCAGGTAATTTTGCGTGGCAGCATGACAGCACCCGCCAATTCTTCGGACGGCACGCAGCTCGCGACGTCTTCGTCGGTTGCTTCCAGCGTGCAAGGCGCGAACCCGATCGTGCTGTCGAGCAGCGATACGAGCACTGTCTGGAATTATGTGTGGGCCGAAATCCTCACGTCTACTTCCGGTGACAACGGCAGTGCTGCGGTTGCTTCGGTGCAGTTCTTCGGCGCCGGTGCGGCTGCGGTCGGTGCAGGTATTCAGGTTCAGCTTCTCGGCCCCGCGCTTGCCGACACTGGTGCAGTGACCGTGTGGCGTCTTGGCGCTTATAGCGACACGACCGGCTGGCCGTCTTGCGGCTGCTATCACGAAGGCCGTCTGTTCCTCGGTGGTGCTATCGAGAACCGATGGGATGCGAGCATGAGCAACGACATCAACAGCTTTGCTCCGACCACGGAGAGCGGCGTCGTTGGCGACAACAACGCAATCAGCTATACGTTCAACAGTGCGAAGATCAACAAGATTTTGTGGATGCGCTCGACCTCGGAAGGTATCGTGTTCGGCAACCAGTCGGGCGAAGGCCAGATCAAGGCAACGCAGGCGAACCTTCCGCTGTCGCCCACGAACGCGCAGGCACATCTCGTGACCGAGTACGGCTGCGCGGATGTCGAGCCGGTGCTGACCGGCCTCACGACTGTTTTCGTGCATCGCTTCAAGCGGCAGGTCTATGAGTACCTGACGGACGCTTACTCCGGCAAGTTCTTCGGGCGCAGCCTCACGCGCGACGTGAAGCATCTCGTGAAGGATGGCGTCGAGGAGATGACCTACCAGCAGGAGCGCACTCCGATTGTGTGGGGCCGCACCGGCACGAATGGGCTGATCGGCATGACGTACCGCCGCATCAGCCAGTTCTCCACGCAGGAGGCGGAAGTCCTTGGCTGGCACCGGCATGAACTCGGCTCTGGCCGCAGCGTCGAGAGCATCTGCACCGGGCCGTCCGTGGATGGTTCGATTGATGCGCTTGCGATGGTGACGAATGACAGCGGT
>CAZBRN010000110.1:0-3008 GCA_964494545.1 uncultured Candidatus Saccharibacteria bacterium
AGTGGGAAATGGCGAACGGCCCGGCCAAGCAAACAGGGTTGATACGAGTGAGGAGCAAAGAGATGGCCAAGGTAAGCGAAATGATCGTGTCGAAGTTCCTGCGCAAAGAGGACTTCGACGAGGACCGCGTGCTGACGATCAAGGGCGTGAAGCTCGAAGATGTCGGCAACCAGGGCGAACAGCGCTGGGTCGTCCACTTTCGCGAAGTGGACAAGGGCATGGTGCTGAACATCACCAGCATCCGCGTGCTCGAAGGCGCATTCGGCGATGACAGCGACGACTGGACCGGCAAGCGTGTCATGGTCTACGTGGACCCGAACGTGAGCTTTCAGGGTCGTGTCGTCGGTGGCCTGCGGCTGAGGGCGCCGAAGAAGCAGCAGGCTGCGCCGCCGCCGGTCGCGAAGCATGACGAATTCGAGGACGACATTCCTTTTAGCCGCGAGGACGCGTGAGAACCTCGCAAAAAACATGCTTCAAGTGCGGGGCCGAAAGGCCCCTCGCTGAATTCTACCGGCATCCTCGAATGGCTGATGGTCATCTAGGGAAGTGCAAGGAATGCACGAAGTCTGATGTCCGTCTACACCGGGATGCAAACATCGCACGCGTCCGTGCATATGACCGAGAGCGATATCGTTTATCGCCAACAAGGAAAGAACAATTGCGGAATCTGTTCCGCAGTATCCAGCCAGAACGGCAGAAGGCCAACAGCGCGCTGTCGAACGCCATTCGAGACGGTCGCGTCAAGCGCGCCGAAGGGTGTTGGCACTGCGGATCGACAGACAAGATCGAGGGACATCACGTTGCTTACGACATGCCTCTCGATGTGGTCTGGTTGTGCCGATCCTGCCACTGCAGGGTGCATCGCGCTCATAGCTTGATAGGGATGGAGGCATAATATGTTGCGCATCTTCCTCGACATCGAGACCCGTCCCACCTCGCGGATGTCTGTCCGCGAGGCGGTGACGGCCGACATTGGCCCGCCGGGCAACTACAAGTCTGCCGAGGCGATTGCTAAGTGGTGGTCCGAAAACGGCGAGGCGAAGCGCGCCGATGCCATCGCCAGAACCGCGCTGGACGGCACGTGGGGCGAGATCGTCTGCATCGGCTATGCCGTCAACGATAGGCCGGTGAGCGTCATCACGGCCGACACGGAGCGCGACACGCTGGCGAATTTCGTTCGCGCGCTCACGCTCGAATGCGACGCTACGCCAGCGTGGCAGATGAACGCCTGTTACATCGGGCACAACGTCGCCGCATTCGATCTGCGGTTCATCTGGCAGCGGTCGCGCATCCATGGCATAGACCTGCCGAAGTGGCCGCTGGAGCGTTACCCGAAAGCGCCCTACGTGTACGACACCATGACCGAGTGGGCTGGCTTCGGCGGGCGGATCAGCCAGCGGAACCTAGAGCTGGCATTCGGCCTTGATCGCACGGACCCGCTCGAAAATGGCGGGGCGGATGTTGCCGCCGCACTGGAAGCGGTCCGGCTCGATGATGTCGTCGCGCACTGTTCCGAGGATGTGCGCTTGTTGCGTGAGATTTACCGGCGCATGAGTGGATGGCATGAAACTGACAAACCCTAATCGCGCGAGCGAAAAGCCGCCCCTGTACTTCCGCCGCACGCTGGCCGGGCTGGTGCCGGCTGATGAGTACGTATCAGAACGTCTGAAGCGGGTCAAGATCGGCGCAATCGTCGAATGCGAATTCAAGCAGCCACGTAATCCCGGCAACCTGCGGCGCTGGTGGGCGCTGTGCAACATGCTCGCCTTCCACTGCGAACAGTTCAGAGCGCCGGCCCAGGTGCATCAGTTTCTCAAGATCCGATCCGGTCATTGCACGCCGATTGTCGCGCAGTCCACAGGCGAGGTTTTTCTAATCGCGGACAGCATCGCATTCGACGAACTCGATGAGCCGGAATTCCTCGCTGTCTGGAAGCGCGCTGCACAGGTTGTTGTGGAGGACGTGCTGCCGAGCGTGGACATGATGGAAGTAGAAAACGAAGTGCTGCGCATCGTTGGGCCGATGGCATGACCCAGCGCCCATTCATCCCGCGCCCGCCCGGTGAGCCGGCATGGTGGGCGCAGCCGGGGAAGAGCGAGGAATTCGCGGCGATCGAGCGCGAGCGGCGGGCGGCGGAGTTGGCGCATGGAGTACGTAACGGAGGATCTATGAAAGAGCGTGGCAATGCAGCGGTGGTCGTAATCATCACTCTGGCAGTCGCGACTGTGTTGGGGCTGCTGTTTTTCGGCCTGCCGGCGTGGAACGTCTGGCGTGCTGGGCTCGCCGGAGAATCAGAGTTGAACCAAGCGAGTTGGAATCGGCGGATCGCGATTCAGGAGGCACAGGCGAAACGTGCCGCAGCGGTCGAACTGGCGCAGGCAGAGATTGAGCGTGCGAAAGGCGTCGCCCAAGCGAACAAGATCATTGCCGACAGCCTAAAGGGCCACGAGGAATACTTGCGGTACTTGTGGATCGTTGACGTTGCCGGCCAACAGGCCAGCAAGACGGTGATCTACGTGCCGACCGAGGCAAACCTGCCAATCCTTGAAGCGCAGCGGCTTAAGGACGCGACACCATGAAAACGATCATCCGTCTCTATCGGTCTCGTGGCTGGCGCTGGCAGATGCGCGACGCTAGGAACGGCCGCGTGATCGGCGCAAGTACCGAGGCGTATATGCGGCAGTCTTCGTGCCTGCGGAACTTGGAGCGCGTGACGGGCATACTCGCGCGCGGCCCGTGGCGCGGAATCAGAGTGCGCGAATGGATCTGCAATCCCGGCATTCGCATCGCGGGGCCGCCATGACCAGCGCGGCCGACATCATCCTAGCCGCCATTAACGCTTACGACGAGGTAACGAAATGAACAAGCCAACACCTGCCATCGACGAGAACGGCGAGTTCGTTGTCGCGACTCAGCGCGACGGCAGCAAGGCCATTCTCTACACGCTGGACAACGGACGGGGACAAATCGTTGGCGACTCTCGGTGGTGGTGGCTCGATGGCGAGACT
>CAZBRN010000111.1:0-2975 GCA_964494545.1 uncultured Candidatus Saccharibacteria bacterium
ATCTAAATTATGGCACGAGATACACAATCAATCGTAAAAATGAGTCGACGTGAAGGCTATGCTCTTCATCCAAAAGCTCACAAAGCACTCGCAAAACGGACATCTATGCCAGGACAGGCTGCAAATTCCCGAGGAATGCGCAATACGCAATGTCAATATAGCCACCAAATTCGTGATAAACAAAAAGTCACACGACTCTACGGGCTTCTCGAAAAGCAATTCGCCAACCTTATGGCAGAATCTTCTCGAAAACAAGGACAGAGCGGTGAGATCTTACTTCAACTTCTCGAACGACGACTTGATAACGCTATTTACCGTAGCGGTCTAGCAGTCAGCCGTCGTGCCGCACGTCAACTCGTTACCCATGGCCACTTCATGATGAATGGTCGCCGAGTAGACATTCCTTCAATCCGTCTCAAAGCAGGTGACGAACTTGTACTCCGAGACGCTAGCAAGAAAAACGAATATTTCAAACGAATCGATGACGTCTGCCCAGCATCTCCAGATACAGTTCCTGCATGGCTTAAAGTCAATCGCAAGAAATTTGAAATTTCCGTTACTGGCATTCCAACCCGAGAAGAAGCAGAACCTGAAATCAATGAGCAACTAATCGTAGAATACTACTCACGCTAGGGAGGCGATAAAATAATGTCAAAAATGATCCACACACCAGGACTCGTAAATATCGATGATCACGGAAGCAGCTCAGCTACTTTCGTTATCGAACCACTTCACACCGGATATGGTATGACTCTCGGTAACTCACTTCGACGCGTGTTGCTTTCTAGCATTGCTGGAGCTGCGGTTACTGCTTTCAAGATCGAAGGTGCAACTCACGAGTTTACTACCATCAAAGGCGTACGAGAAGATGTCGTTGACATCATGCTCAACCTTCGTGGTCTCCGATTCCGCGTTTTCACTGACGAGCCTCAAACACTTCGTCTTTCAAAATCTGGAAAAGGTCCAATCACTGCAAAAAATATCACCACCAATGCTGATGTCGAAGTAGCAAACCCAGGCCATGTTATCGCAACACTTGACGATGACAAATCAAAGTTTGTTCTCGACCTCGTTGTTGAAACAGGTCGCGGCTATCGAACTATCGAAGAAGGCGCAGCCCGCAAGCATAGCGATATGATTGCACTTGATGCTGTCTTCACACCAGTACTTCGCGTACGCTACAAAGTAGAAAACACTCGTGTCGGCCAAATGACTGATCTCGATCGTTTACTCATTACTGTTGATACAGACGAATCTATTACTCCACGTGATGCATTCGAAGAAGCTGCAGCTATCTTGGTTAACCAATATACTGCACTCGCCGGACAAACTCGCGTAGAAGTTAGTGCGCCTGCAAGCGTACCATCTGCCGATGGTTCAAGCGTCTCAGAAAATGATGATCCAGCAGAACTTCTTACTTCTATCGAAGATTTGAATTTGTCTGCTCGCACCACAAATGCACTCATCAACAATGAGATCCATACATTAAAAGACCTCTTTAGCCTCAGCGATGCTGAACTACGCGACCTTAAAGGTTTTGGTAGCAAAGCACTCGACGAAGTTAAAGATAAAATGAGCGAGTTGGAGCTGTAAGATGCATCGTCACGGTTACCAAGGTCGCAAGTTCGGGAGAGAAACTGATCAACGATTAGCACTTATTAAGGGCCTCGCAGAATCTCTCGTACGCGACGAATCAATCAAAACTACATTGCCTAAGGCAAAGGAACTTGTTCCTTATATCGAAAAACTAATCACCAAAGCAAAAAAAGGTGATCTTCACAACCGACGTCAAGTTATTTCTGGATTGCAAACAATCGAATCAGCCCACAAGCTTGTCGATGAAATTGCTCCAAAACTTGCTGGACGTGTGAGTGGACATGTTCGGATCGAAAAGCTCGACAACCGACGTGGCGACAACGCTGAAATCGCTCGAGTAAGCTTTGTCGACAGTTTGACGGCCGCACCAGTTGCTGCTCCTGCTAAGAAAGCAGTTCCAAAGACTGCAGCAAAGGAGAAGAAATAATGAAGACCTATAGCGCAAAACCTACTGACGTCACACGCAAATGGTATGTCATCGATGCTGCAACCGCTCCTATGGGCCGTGTTGCCACCGAAGCTGCAAGTTTGCTTATCGGCAAAGGTAAACCAATGTTTACAAGCCACATTGATGTTGGCGACAACGTTATCATCATCAATGCTGAAAACATCGTCGTTACTGGAAACAAGATGGAAGACAAGAAGTACTACCATCACAGCCATTTCCCAGGCGGTCTCAAAGAAGCAAGTATGAAAGACAAAATGTCTAAAGATCCTACATTCGTCATTACCCGAGCGATTCGTGGAATGTTGCCAGTCAACAAACTTCGTCCAGCACGTCTAGCACGACTTAAGGTCTACGCTGGAGCAGAGCACAACCATGCAGCACAAATGCCAGAAGCATTTGTACTCAAGTCAGCTCGAACTGCACCAGTTAAGGCAGAAAAGGAAACTAAATAATGGCTGAAGTATCAACCGTCAAGAAACCAGCAACAAAAGGCTATTTCTATGCTCTCGGTCGTCGTAAGAGCGTTACAGCTCGAGCACGATTGATGACTGGAAAAGGCGCAATCACCATCAACGGCAAATCAGCTGAAGAATATTTCGCTGGTAGTAAATCACTTCTCAGCGAACTAGCTAAGCCATTTAACGTACTCGAACAGAGCAACAAATTTGATGTTACTGTCGTAGTATCAGGTGGTGGTATGAGTGGTCAAGCCGTAGCAATACGACTCGCTATCTCAAAAGCTTTTGTCGTCATGAACGAAGACTTCAAACAAACACTCAAGCGCGCTGATCTACTTGGACGAGATCCAAGAGAGAAAGAACGTAAGAAGTTTGGTCTTAAGGGTGCTCGTAAGCAACGTCAATTCACTAAACGTTAATCAACCTTACAGCCTTATTTTAGAGAGAGGACTTGTTCCTCTCTCTTTTTATTG
>CAZBRN010000112.1:0-2958 GCA_964494545.1 uncultured Candidatus Saccharibacteria bacterium
TCAGGCACATTCACATCGACACCGCCAAGAGCATTCACTACATCTCTGAACGCTTTATAATCGGTAAGAACATATTTATGAATTGGGACTCCAGTGACATTTCTCATAGCGCTAATCGCAGCCTTTATCCCTGCGTCTTCGGCAGCATCGGCTTTAGCGCCCCTGTAGGCTGCATATTCTTTGCCGGCGCTATAGGCGGCATTGATCTTCATATTACTTCCGTTAACACTTACCCACATATCACGGGGAACACTGAGTAGAGATGCAGTCTGATTTTGGAGGTCGATACTAGCAATAAGCATGGTATCAGTGAGGTCAGGAGCTTCGTTTTCTACGCCACCACGTCCAAGCAAGAGGATATTGAGGCGTCCGTCCCCTTCGGTATTGAGCTGGCTTGGGTCCGTCTTTTTACCGAGCGCGACTGAGCTGCTATTGCCGACGCTCTTAGCAAAAACAGAGTGAAGGAATGAATACAGGCGAACACCGAGTAGTCCGCCACCAATTAAGGCAAATATAGTTAAAAAGAAAAATATCTTGAATTTTCGAGATCGGTTTTTCCACCAACGTCGAATGCGACCCGGAGATTTCTTGGCTTTTTTAGTATCTGTCGGTGTTGGCTCAAGAGGTTTGTCGCCAAATTCCGTAAGATCGAGTGAGTCAAAGTCGCCGATAGTAGAGACAGGAGCAGCTTCTGTGGTATCTGTGGGAGCAAACCCATCCATATGAGGTCGTTTGCGGCTCGGCTGGACGCCTAAACTTCTTCGTTGAGCTGGTGATCGCAAGGTTTTATTTTTGTAATATTGCGGAGATAGAATTTTGCTATTTCGACTAGGCAACATGCCATCAATAGAATCATTTAGGCGTCTTTTGGGACGATTGTGAGGAATATCGTATTCAGACATATGCGGTCAATTATAGCATAAGGATATCTGTGAAACAGTTTAAATCTATGATTATTGCCGTCAAAATATGACGTCGCACTACATCTAGCGTATACTTATAGCCATCACCGACAACACTAAATAAAAGCGACCAAATAGTATGAAACGAAAACAAAAAAAAGAGACGATTCGGATTGCTGAATACCTCGTCAGCGGCGGCGCGTATTTTTGGACAGGCTACGCGGTATTTGCCATTGGTGATCAATTGTTTCATCTCAACTTATGGTGGGCTAAACTGTTGGCAAATATCTGCGGATGGTTAATGAATTATTTACTTCAACGGTATTGGGTATTCAATAACAAGCAGCTTGCGAAGCATCAGACAGAGGTTACTCAGCGATATATCGTTATTACACTGGTGAACTTCTTGGTTGATTACCTCGTCATCTGGAGTCTAAAGAGTGCCGGTTTAACACCATATATTGGTCAGTTTGTCTCGGCTGGATTCTTTACTATTTGGAATTATCTTTGGTATAAATACTGGGTGTTCCCGTCACATTCTCACCGACATATTCGACACTCAACAACTTAGTCCAGGAGACAAGTAATCGTGAAAAACTCACCTGAAGAAAAATCAACCACAGTCCGTCCTACAAAGAAGCAACGTGAAATTCTGACCTATATTCAAAATTTTATTGGCGAGCATGGCTATAGCCCCAGCTACCGAGAAATAATGAAAGGCCTCGATTATACGTCGGTGGCAACGGTTTCATTACACGTTAATAGTTTGATAACTAGAGGTCACTTACGGAAGCGTGACCATTCAGCGAGGTCTATTGAAGTAGTCAATAACGTCGATATCAAGCCACTCATGACCAATCAAGTGACCGATGCCCAGGAAAAGTGGTTAGTAAAACGGATTGAGGGGATGTTTAAAGCTGCCGAGTTGGTTGCGAAGCCTTCTGAGCAACAGATGGATGAACTGTATGTGGTAGTTGGAGCACTCCGCGTGTTAGATCTTGAAGGTGCGGCGCAATCATTTATAGCTCGGCTAAGTGATCTCAAAAAGAAACACGCGAAATAGTCAGATCCCAAAATCACATTTCTACCATCTGTTAGAGGAGAAACCTCTAGGAATGCTTTCTTGTTTGTGCTTTGTACTTTAAACTTACAGCATGGCTTTACTACATGCATTATTGCTCGGAATTATCGAAGGACTGACTGAGTTCTTGCCAATTTCAAGCACGGGACACCTTTTGGTGGCAGAAAATTTGATCGGCTATAAAGATGCTGCCGAACTTTTCACAGTAGTTATCCAAGTGGGTGCGATTGGGGCAGTTATATTGCACTACCGTGACGATCTGATCGCACGGGTAATTTCGCTGTTTAAGCGAGAATCGTCTTCCATCAAGTTTTGGAAAAACTGGATAGTTGCCACCATACCTGCTGGGTTGGCTGGCTTGGCGCTCGATAAAAAACTTAGTTCATTTGCTACTCTTCCGGTTGTTGCCATTGCGCTCATCGTGGGAGGCTTAGTAATTCTATCTATTGAAAATTACGTGGCTACACCTACAAGACGGAGCAAGCCAGATATCGACTCGTTGACTATCAAGCAGTCCTTGCAAGTTGGTATGTATCAGATTGTGTCTTTGATCCCCGGCGTTTCACGTTCAGGGGCAACCATTATGGGCGGACTCCTGAGCGGAATTGATCGAGCTACAGCCACAGCGTTTTCTTTTTATCTAAGCCTGCCAATTTTAATCCTGGCCAGTGGCTATAAACTCATAAAAGATGGCGATAAGTTATCTCAAATTTCAGGTGGTTCCTCGGCACTAATCATCGGAACTATTGCCTCGTTTGTGAGTGCGCTCGTGGTCGTGAATTGGTTACTTAAATATGTTGCCCATCATAACTTCAAGATATTTGCCTATTACCGCATCGTTCTCGGGATTGTGATTCTTCTTGGTATCACGATATTTTAAGATTTTGGCCCTGCGTACTCGAATGTTCTATCAGTAATTCGCTCATTGAGCGCCAGAGCAATTCCGCCCATGACAGCATGTAGCTGATCATCCGT
>CAZBRN010000113.1:0-2951 GCA_964494545.1 uncultured Candidatus Saccharibacteria bacterium
TTGTATCATTGCCGCACGCTCCATTAATTCCTATGTCAACTACCTCACCAGACCACGATAAAAACTCGACCCGGATTTCCGAGTTTATTTCGGCATAGCTTGTGCTTGTCGTGGTTCGATTGGTCGAAAAGCTGTTGAGCAGCGCAAGCCCCGGCTCGTTATAGTAGGAGCGGACAAACCGTTGTGTGGCGCTATCAATGAATGCCCCGCCCGATAGATACGCCATGCCGACAAGTGTGCGGGTATCGTCGCTGGATTTGGTGCGAATGCCAGTCGTGGACTGCGTGGCATAGGCCGTCGCCGACGCTTCAAGCGTCATGGTCCCCGACGACATATAGGCGTAAATATAATAGAGCGTGGAATTGGAAAGACCGGAAACCGACAGCGACACACCGGCAGAAGGGACAACTTCCGCCGCGCTGTTGATGGTCAGCAGGTTGCCGTCATAGGGAGACAGGAGAAGGGATGATCCGCTTTTGGTAAGCTGGCACTGTCCGAACGGAACGATGATTTGTTCCTGCGGGCCGTCGCCGGTCGTGGTGCGGCCCAGAAATTTGCCGTGATCGAGCGAGGGATGCGAATAGGTCGTGACGTGCCAGTTCGCACCGTCCGAAACAATCGTAACCTGCTCGTATTGAGCGGACAGGATGCGCGTGGTCGAGCCGTCAATGGTCTGCGCAGAGATACCGGCAATCGTGACAGTGTTGGCAGACCCCACGTGCTTTACGGTGACGAACCATCCGTCGCCGACCGTGACCGCAGATGGCAGGGTGAGCGTGAACGATGCGCCGGTCGGATTGGCGTTAATGATCTTGGTCTGATCGCCGTTTACAATCGTATAGTCGGAGGTCTTGGAAATAACCGGCGTTTCCGCCGTCGCCGCACTGGTCAGAAAGACGGACGTATCGAGAGCGCCGAGGATGTTGTCCTCAGTCGCAATGGTCTGAGCCGCCGAATCCCGCAGCGTGTATTTCCAAAGCCCGGTCGGGATATAGACCGACTCGTCTAGGCGGCCGTCAGCGGCAAGAACAATGCGGTTCGATCCGTTGAGCGTATTGGCAACCGTGCCGTCATCGTCGGAATAGGTCGTGCGAAGGCTGGTCGTACCGGCGTCCTGAATGAACAGATCACCCCCGTTGAGCGGGTCGCCGTTGTCGTCAAAGAACTGATGTCCTTTGAGCCATTGGAGAGAGACAAGGACCATGCCTTTGATTCCTCAAAAGAAAAAGGCCCCGTTGCGGGGGCCTTTGCGTCTTGGTAGGTTCGCCGGATGCCGTCTTGGGTCATCTGGCTTTTGAATATCGTCGTGGTCGCCATTCTCGCGGGGCTTGCGTACCTGCTTAGATGGACCGGCCCTGAATTTTGCGCGGGGCTAATTGTTGGTTTTGCGTGGTGTTACATCGCATTCAAATGCTGGCGCTTTGACTACGAAGACGCGCCGCACTTCATTGACCGGTCAGAAGCTGAACCCCGCCAACAGTCGCGCCCATATTCGCCCCGTTCCCCAATCGAGGAACGGAAGCCTGGTTTACCTGATTGAGAACGCCGGGCAGATTGTTGATTGCCGCAGGATTTGTCAGCGTGTCAGCCATCAGCGCATCCGAGCGCGAACGCGCCGTATCCCGAAGCCATTTCGGGCCTGCCGTCAGTACGCGGCGGATGAAATTGACAGGAGCCTGTGCGAGCGCATCAAAGACCAGATCGACCATGAGGCCCTTCTGATCTTCCTGTTCGGCAAGACGCCTCGCCGTGGCACTATTGCCGAGTGCGCGACCTGTCATCTTGGATGACTCGACCTCGAACTCCAGCCGCCGCATCCACGCTTGCGCAGCGTCCGCATCCGGCATGATGGCCGCGATCTTGGCGCGCATTTCAGGAGAGCGCAGATATTTTGTCATGTCGGCAAGGTTTGCGCCATCATTGCCCATTTTGGCGACGATGGATGATACCGCACCGATGCGCTGCGCTTCCTTGTCAGCATCCGAAAGCTTGGCGAAGTTAGCCGCGAACTCTTCGGAGTCGGCCTTTGTGCTGAGGATGCTACGGCCCTTTTCGATATTGTCCAAATATTTGCTTGGACCTTCCCAGGCTCTCCGCGCGCTGCCGTAGGCCGGGTTAAATTCATCGACCGTTGCAACGACGCGCTCTTTCATTCCAGTGAGAACGCGCGACGTGTTGCCTGCGCCGCCACGCACAGCGGCCCCAATCTGGTCATCAACCTGTTTTTTCCATGCGTCGATCAGCACCATCAACGGCGCGTCTTTAATATCCTTGATGCCGTATTCGGTCTGCAGCGCCTTGCGCAAATTCGATCCGTTCAAGATGGCCTTGCCATAGCCCGTGGCCGTGGCTTCATCGAAGGCGCGGACAATCTCTGGCACTTCACGCGCATTGAAATTAAACGCCTCGTCATAGAGCGGCCTTGCAGCAGTGGCCCGCTCCGCGATAACCTCGTCGGTCGCCTGCTTCGCGGTTCGCGCCGTTCCGGTCAGCGACCGCAGATCGTTGGCAATCCGCCCCGCCTGCCCTTGCTGCTTGGCTGTGAGAGCGGGAATAACCTGAGTACGGCCTGCCCCCGGCGTCTGCGCAATGCGCTCGACAAGGCCCCGCACATTCTCGCCGCCGACATCGGCCAGCGTCACCTGTCCCGGCCGGTCAATGCTGGCATTGTTCGCTCGCGCCATAAGCGAAGCGGGGTCGTCAGCATCTCGGGCAATGGCCCGCGCGAGATCGGCACTTCGCTGCGAGCCGGGGCTTATCGCGTTCTTGATACTGCCGGCGACATTGGCCGCGCCACGAACCGCGTAGGGGGCCGCCGCGCCGACCGATGCGCCTATCAATGCGCCCGTGCCCGCGCCAGCCGCTCGCTCACCCTCAACCGCATTGCCAGCGCCGGACAGCCCGCCCTCCACCGCCCCTCCCCACCACCGTTGTGCCGACTGAGGTTCCAA
>CAZBRN010000114.1:0-880 GCA_964494545.1 uncultured Candidatus Saccharibacteria bacterium
AGAGGTACTTCAGCACCGAGTTCTCGCGGAACGGCACGAGGCGCGTCGGGTCGATCGGGATCATCTCGAGCGGCCCGTCGCGAAGCACCCTCGCGAACCCGTTGCCGATCGACGCCTTGTGCCCGAGCCGCGTCGAGTAGAAGTGGAACGGCGTCATGTCGCGGAATGTGCGCAGCGCCTTCCAGACCGGGTGCTCGGGCGCGTCCTCCCAGCCCGTCGTCCCGACGCGGCGGCGCAGTTTCGGCGGCGCGACCTTGCCGCCCGCGTTCGCGCGCAGCGTGATCGCCCGCCACCACGCCGCGACGCAGAGCGCCGACTCGCGCGAGACGGACACGCCCGCCGCCGACTGCGAACCGCCGTCGATCGAGGTCAGCAGGTCGTACAGCGACATCCCCGTGACGGTCGTCGAGCGAGCCGAGACCCCGAGCGCGGAACGAAGGAGGCTCATCGGCGACCCCCGCTCGGCAGGTGGAAGTCGATCCACGTCGCGGCCCCGGCGACCGCCAGACCGAGCCCCCACGAACCGAAGTGCGCGCCGAGCCCGATGCCGAGCGCGAGGAACGGAACGAACCCGGCGACGACCGGGATCAGCGCGACGAGCGCGCGGGGCTTCGGCGAAGCGTCAGGCATGGGGCGCGGGACCTCTCGGACGGGCCGCGCAGTGCCGGGCGAAAGCATACACCATCAGACGACGATCGCCCCGCGGGTTTCGTAGATCGACCGCTTCGGCGCTGACGGGAGCACCATCGCGCGGGCCTTCGCCGTCAGGAGCGCCGCAATCCCGTCCACCTTCAGGTTGCCCTTCGGCTTGACGAGCGACCACGTGTCCTTCGTGTCCACGGTCCGGGTCGCGTTGTTCGCGTTCCACCGGAGGACCGGG
>CAZBRN010000114.1:890-1574 GCA_964494545.1 uncultured Candidatus Saccharibacteria bacterium
CGTCGTGGACGAACTCCCCGCGGCCCACCTCCACGACGAACGCCTTGAAGGGCTCGGACATCGTGAACCAGCCCTGCCGGACCGCGACGACCTGGCACCCGAGCTCCATGAGCCGATGCGTGTACCGGGCCGACCCCGCCGGGTCGAAGGCCCACTCCGACACCTTCAGCCCGGCGACGTTCGCGATCATGTCGCGCAGGATCCGGTCGTCGTCGATCTGGTCCCCGTCCGTCAGTTCGAGGAACTTCCCCGCCGCCCACGTCCGGTACAGGAGGACGTTGCGCTTGTCCCGGGCCGTCGCCTCGGCCGCCTGCGCTCCCGGTACCCAGAACCACGAGAGCGCCACCGACGGGAGCGCGGGAGACTTCCCCGGCACGGCCGGCACCGCCGGGAAGTACGCGACCTGCGCGACGAGGTCGTCCGTGCTCGCGAGGTCGATACCGACCACGCAGGTCCGGTTCTTGAGCGCCGCCCGGTCAATCGTCCCGCGGCACTTGTCCCATGCGACCATGTCGATCGCTCGAGACGTCGTCTTCACGCGCTGGTTCAGGCGCAGCCGGCGGAAGTCCGCCTGCATCGCCGGATTCTCCTTCGCGTTCTGGCACTCCTTGCTGATCTGCGCCTCGGTGATCGTCACCCCGAGGTTCGGGTTCGCCTTCTTCCACGTCGCCGGGTCCTGCCAGT
>CAZBRN010000114.1:1584-2951 GCA_964494545.1 uncultured Candidatus Saccharibacteria bacterium
GGGGTTGTCGCGCACCGCCTTCGCCCGCTTCAGCGTGTCGTTGCAGACGGACTCGCGCTCCTCGTCCGACGTCGTCAGCATCACGAGCATCGCGTTCGGCCGCACCATCGACATCCGCACGACGTTCAGGAGCTTGTCGTCTGGCTGCCGGTGGAGCTCGTCGAGAACGACCCCGTGCGGGTTCATTCCGTCCTCGGTGTCGGCGTCCGCGCTGATCGGCTTGAGGAACCCGGAGTCGTCCTTCGTGATCGTCCACTGGTAGGGCTTGCACTTCTCGCGCAGCACGGCGTCGCGCTTGATCTGCCACGCGCACCCGTCCCACACGATGCGCGCTTGGTCCCGCTTCGCCGCGGCGCAGTAGACCTCGGCGCCCGCCTCCTCGTCCTCGATGAACAGGTAGAGCGCGATGCCCTCGGCGATCATGCTCTTCCCGTTCTTCTTCGCGATGTAGAGCAGCGCCTCGCGGAACCGGCGGCGCACGGTCCCGTCGGGATCCGGCGGATGCACCCACCCGAAGAGGTTCGCGATGAACGAGACCTGCCACGGAGCGAGGCGGATGAAGCGCCCGCCGAGCGGGCCCTTGCGGTGCCGCACGTGCTTCTCGATGAACGCGACGGCCTTCCACGCCCGGTCGGCTTCGAAGTGCGTGTCGCCCGCGAGCGCCCACGGGTCGAACTTCGGGAGGCCCATCAGGACCTCGCGCCACGCCTCGACCGTCTTCGGCCGCTCCGTCGGGGGCCCGGAGAGCTTCTCGGTCCGGCGCACCGCCGCGTCGGCCGCGGCATCCCTCGCGTCCTTCGCCTCGGACTTCTGCCGCCAGTCCGATACGTGCGTCGAGGGGTCGGACTTCGGACGGCCCACTACGACCCCGCGCCCGCCGACGGTAGGTCCGCCGCGTTGACGACCTCGATCCCGATCCCGCACGAGACGACGACCGCGTTCGTCCCGAACGCGCGACGCAGTTCGGACCGGATCCGCTCGACGTGCTCGGGCGCCGTCAGCGACGGCAACCACGCCACGATCACATCGCCCGGCTCGGCCCGGTAGCGCGCGAGGTCGGTCAGGCGGATCCCGTCGTCAGGAGCGAGCCCCGCGACGCGCCCGGCGAGCGCGCGGATCGCCGCCGTGTGCAGCCGCATCGGGTGGATCTTCTCGGGAGGCGACCCGACGAGCGGGACCTCGCCGGTCCCGACGACCGCCGCCAGGCACGCCGCGTCGAGGTCCTCGGGGGCGAGGTCGCTCACAGCGCGACTCCCGTCGCTTCGGCCTCGGACACGGCCGCGAGGGCTCGATCGAGCGCCGTCAGCGCCCGCTTGCGCAGCAGCGCCGCCACCTGCGGCTTGCCCGCGTCTCGAGCCTCACGCGCC
>CAZBRN010000115.1:0-2943 GCA_964494545.1 uncultured Candidatus Saccharibacteria bacterium
CCCAACTGGTCGGTGACCGGCATGAATAACTAATCGGTATTTACTATTAAGCTTTTCGGCGGCAGCTTGTAGTCTTGTTGCAAGCTCAGAACGAACATACACGCCATCATACTCAGGATGTTCTTTAATATAATCCGCATAGCGTTCGCCTTCCCAGTCGCCTTCAATTGTCCAGAATGGTTCAATCAAAATCCTGTCACTGGTCTGGATTTTAACGAGCGGATCATCTTTGTTAATAGATTGGTATGTTGAAAAATCGATTTTTGTATTGCTTTGTGATCTTTGCAGTTTTTCTTCTAAATTCATGAGCTAAGTCTAGCACATCTGTTAAGCAGCTATGGATTCTTAGGCTGACCCTGGTGAGATCGGACTATAACTATACTTGAGCATCTAGTCCTGATTCGTGGAGCTTGGCTCGTGGCAAGTAAGTTAGTAAGGCAGGAATACCTACTACCACAAACAAAATTAGTAGTGAACGCTGTACGAAGATCACTCCCTGTTTCTGTAACATGATGCCAACAATTACACTTGCACCTGCTAGAAAAAGGTTTGAAACAAAACTGTAAGCACTTATTGCAGTTGCTCTCCATCTGCTTTCGATATGGTCGTGCAGTATAGGTCGAATAAAGTTAGATTGCGTAGAAGAAACAAGGTTAAACCCAAGAAAGCCAATCAAGAATAGGCTTTTTACGCCCAGTGCATAAAGACTAAATACTACGACAGTAATAAAAAGGAGATAGTATAGCTTTTGCTTATCAGTCTTGAAACGTTTAATTGTTATGGTGCTGAGAAATATGAGGGCTAAAAGTTTTGCTCCAGCGATTAGTAGGCCTCTAGAATCGGGCTGAATATCATAATGGATCATACCAGCCTCGTTGATGTACTCAATGCACATCGACATTAAGACACTGATTGTACAGCCAAACACAATGAGGGGCTGGATGGTTCTTACTCTAAATAAATGAAGAAACCCTTCTTTTAGCTCACTAATAAATAGGCCAAATCGAACACGCTTAGTTGCAGTGCTATCGACTTCTCTTTCGTTAATTATCTCGCCATCAGATGTCATCTTCATAATAATTATCGCCGCTAGAAAAAAGGATGCTGCCTGAGTAGCAAATGGTAAGAGATGATTTAAGCTAAACATAAAACCACCTAATGCCGCAGAAACTACCAGACCGCTCTGGTAGAAGAACGTGTCTTGTACCATGACTTTTCTATATACATCTTTCGTCATGCTCGGTAGATCATGAACCAGTGATTCCAGGCTTCCACTTACAAATGCTACACCCACCCCAGCCACCACCGCTGCAATTATATAGGCAGTGAAGTTGCCGCCCACATAAATTATTATTGGGGTTATGCCTTCTAGTAGAGCACCAATGAATGCACTCAATTTTCTGCCAAACCTATCTGCAAAGACACCTGTTGGAACTTCAGAAACTAGACCCACAATGTAGACAACGGCCAGATATACTCCGAATTGTGAAGCAGTTATGCGCCCACTTGCATAGCCATACCAAAATGGCCAAGTGTAATAGCCGCTTAGCAGGAATGAGCTAACTAAAAATAGCTTCGCACTGCGAGGGAACGCAAGAAATTCTTTCTTCATAGACTAATCATAGCAAACAAAAACATCATGATTTCAAAGAGAGCTTATGTCTGGCTTTAACTATTGGTGGCGGTTTGCTATTTCTAAAGTCCTTGTGGCTACAGATTCGAGCCAAGTCCAATCTTTTGAGAAACCATAGTAGGACATAGAACCTAGACCTAAGTGAATCATGCAACATTGTAATCGTCTCTCAAGCTCTGGGATTTCTAGCCCTATCTCCTCGAAGTGTCTCAACGCTTCTCCTTTCCAGTCGATACCTTTAATAGGCTCGTGCATTGGCTCCCAGAATATGAACATCGCAAGATCATATAGGAAGTCACCGTACATAGCGTTCGCCCAATCAAACACTGCTGTAATCTGATTATCGTTTGTTAGCACATTAAAGTGCATTAGATCGTTGTGTACTAACGACCTGGCTTCAGGTAAATCAGCCGAGAGCTCCACTAAACGTGAGTACGCCTCATTAAAAGGTTTGTCGCCTACTGGTGATCCCTGTAGCCCTTCTCTCCAACCTGGTATCTTGTTGTATGACTGATCATTACTAACGTCCAATAGCATATCTCGCCACGATTTGAACTTACCGTTCCCATTTTTGTCCCATGGACCATAACCTACGGTGTCTGATATGTCAGCTTCTCGCATAGCATCCAACGTCTTCATGAGAGACGGAACGATTTGCTTCATGCCTTCTTTGTCTAGGTTATCAATCATTGTTCCGAAGGCTCTTTCCGATATGGCAAAATAACCATCAGAAAAATCACCTACTTCCATAACCTTTGGGATAGGTAAATCTTTAGTACCAAAGCGTGATGCGAATTGATCGGTGACATAATCCTCAACGTGTTTACCGAATCGGATAACACGATCATCTTCGCCACTCTTAAATCCAAATGCCTGTGACCAGTTACCTCCGCTAAGGGCTGTAACTTCTGTCACTGGTTGGCCGTAGTGACTAGCAAGGAATCGCTCTGCCTCTGCATTAACTAATTTCAATTGTTCAAATGACATAATGTCTCCAAATAAAAAACCGAGCTCTAATGGCATGTTTGTCACGCAAGGGCTCGGTTTCTTTTTCTAGAGTTATTTAATCAATCAATAGCAAAGCTACACATGCTTGTGTGACGTTCTTACTGATTAATTAGGTCTGTCATTGGTGTAGAAACTCCTTAAGTTTTGTTAATATTACCATAATAACTTTGATAAGTCAAAAATAGTGCTCTCTATTGCGTCTCTGCCCTTAAAGGTACAATTGATTTATGAACAATAAGTCACGACAACACCACTATGTGCCCCAGGCCTAGATGCTACAGTATTCTGCTACAGACGGTAAG
>CAZBRN010000116.1:0-2933 GCA_964494545.1 uncultured Candidatus Saccharibacteria bacterium
GGCTGCCGACCAGCGGCATCACCATCAACTCGTCGGCGATCGGGATGAGCGGCGAGTCGGCCCGCTGGGTCGCCAGCCACGCGCCCGCGCCCGTCGCCCCCGTGTTGCCGCCCCCACCCGCACCCGTGGGCACCGTCAGCGGCTTCTCGGTCGGCGGTGGGGTCAGCGCGGCCATGTTCGCCTGCGTGCGGTTGAACGCCGCGAACGGGTCGGTGCCGCCCATCTGCGCGAAGAAGTCGAGGTTGCCCCCGCCGCCGTAGCCGCCGTACTGGCTGATGCGCGCCAGGGTGTCGCCCCCGCCGCGCCCGCCGTAGCCCGCGATGCGCCCGATGGTGTCGGACGTGCCCGCCCGCCCCAGGCTGGCGATGCGCTCCAGGCCGTTCCCGGCCGCGCCCGCCACCTTGCCGAAGGCGTCGCCGAGGTCGTTGGCCCCCTCTTTGACCAGGCGGTCGAAGTCGATGCCGAGCGAGAAGTCGGCCATCAGACGCGCCGCCCGGCACCGGCGAAGATGTTGTGGTTCTCACCCCGCGCGTAGGGGTTCTGCCCCTGCCACTGCGCCCACGCCTGCTGCGCCCGCTCCGGCGTCAGCGTGTCGGTGAAGGCCAGCTTCTCGCCGCCCGGCTGCTGGTTCTGGTGCACGTAGTCGGCGAAGAGGTCGCCCTGGAGCGAGCGCAAGAACTTTTCGAGGCTGCCGCCCATCGAGCCGCCGCCCGCCCGCGCGAAGAGGCTCACCGCCTGGCCGGGGTTGGTGTTGTAGTACGAGCGGTCGATCTCGCCCGAGGGCTGCTGCCACGCGAAGCCGGTGTAGGGGTTCGTCGGCAACTTGGACATCGGCGGTGGGTTCGCCTGGGTCGGCGGGGGTCCGAACGTCATGTCCGCCATCGCGCGCCTCCTACTTCGTGCTCAGGTACTGCTGCAAGAGCGCTTGGAAGGCGTTGAGCGCGCCCGGTTGCGCCAGCACCGGCTCGCGCCCGCCGCCGAGGAAGCTCTGCTGCGCCTGGTTCTCCAGGTCGGCCAGCGCGTTCTCCGGGGCGTAGCCCGCGAAGTCGCCGTAGCCGAATGTGCCCGCGCTGGTGGCGGCGGCGAGCATCGGGAGAATCTGGGAATCGTCGAGCGCCGAGAAGTCCTGCCCCATCAGGTTCGCCGCCTGCCCGCGCAGCACGCCGCCGATGCCGCCCGCCGCGCCCTGTGCGCCCGCGAGGATACCGGCGAGGCCCGCGTTGGCCTGCCCCACCGGGTCGCCCACGAACGAGCCGTCCGAGTTGGGCATCTGCATCGCGAGGAAGGCGCGGAGCGCGTTGCCCAGCATCCCCTCGCGGTAGCCGCCGCCGATCGAGCGGTCGCGCGCGCCGCCGAGGCCGCGCCGGATGGCGGCGATGGCGTTGCCCTGATTGCCCGCCGCGTAACCGCGTTCGACTTCCGAGAGGAAACCGGGGGTGCCCGCGCCGGACTTCTGGCCGGTGCCGCCGAGGTTCGGCATGCCGGGGAGTTGCGTCGGGTCCACCGGCCCCTGCTGGTTGTTGGGAAGGACCATCGTCTGCCTCCTTGGTCGCTAGTATTGGCCGAGGTAGCGTTGCATCGCGGCGGTGAACCGCGCCCGCGCGTTGGGGTCGGCCAGCGCGGCGGTGCGCCCGCCCCCCAGGAAGTTCTGCTGCGCGACGTTCTCCATGTCGGCGAGGTTGTTGTCGAGCGCGTACTGGGCGAAGGGGCCGTAGCCGAAGCCCCCCGCGCCCGACGCCGCGCCCGCCATGCTCAGGATTTGCTCGTCGCTGAAGTTCGACATGTCCTGCCCCAGCATCCGGCTCGCCTGCTGCCGCAGCAGGTTCCCCACGCCGTTGCCGCTCTTCAAGGCTTCCATCATCGCGGCCATGCCCGCGTTGCCCTGCCCCAGCGCCCCGGTGTTGGTGCCGTCCGGGCCGAGCATGGTCAGGAACGCGCGCACGGCGTTGCCCATCATGTTCTCGCGGTAGTCGCCCATGATGGAGCGGTCGATGCCGCCGCCCTGCCCCTTGCGGTAGGCGGCGATGGCCATCGGCAGGCTGTCGCGCGCCGCGCCCAGTTCCGCCTCCGACAAGAACAGCCCGCCGTTGCCGCCGCCACCGCCCCCGCCTGTCGCACCGCCCGCGCCACTCGTAGCGCCACCACCACCACCGCCCTGCGCGGAGTCGGCTGCCGTGGCCGCGCCGAAGCCGGTGGTCTTACCCTGCGCGGCGGCCTCCTGGGTGACGATGGCGAGCGCGCGGTTGAACGCATCCTGGAACGCGGTCTGGCCGCCCTGCATGAACTCCTGCGCCTTGCGGAGCACGCGGGACCAGGCCGTCTCGCCCACCTGCCCGTTCAGTTCGTAGCGCCCGGTGTCGAGGCGGGAGTCGTAGCCGACCGGCAGCACGAAGCCGGTGGTCTTCGCCACCCCCAGCGTGCCGAGGTCGGTCCCCGCCGCCACGGGTGCTCCGTGCACCCAGCGCCCGTTGACGTACTGCCCGCCGCCGATCTGGTCGCCGCCGTAGGCCCAGTCGTTGAGGAAACTCACCGCGCCGTTGCCCGCCGCTTGCGCGGCCTGGGTCGCGGGGGTGACTTCGATCGCGCCCGCCGCCTTGGCTGCGGCGTTGGGGTCGGGCCGGGTCTTGGGGTCGGTGACGGTCAGCGGGTTCGGGGGCGGCGTGGTGTCCCGCTGGGCGTACATCATCCCGTCGCCCTGCCACTCCTGCCAGTCCTGAGCATTGGGCGTGACACCGTAGGGATTGCCGGTGGTGGCGTTCGCGCCGATGTCGGCGGTGTACGCGCCGTTGGCGTTCGCGGGCGCGGCGGTCAGGTTCGACACGTAGGGGTCTTGCCCCGCCTTCCACGCCGCCCACGGGTCATAGTTCGCCGTTTGCAGCTTCGGGGCCTTCAGGGTCGGGGGTCGCCACGTACTCACCATCTAGCCCTCCTCG
>CAZBRN010000117.1:0-2905 GCA_964494545.1 uncultured Candidatus Saccharibacteria bacterium
TCTCATAAGGATAGCGCAGTCTAATCAACTGCCCAACCAATCCGCTTAGTTTAAGGCGAGAGCGTAAAGGCGTATGAGGCAAGAGCGAACAGTTTGCGTTGTGAGCTTGGGAGGCATCCTGATTAAACGGCGCAATATACTCAAGGGCTTAATGCAGAAATGGGTGAAATTCCCTACCTCGCCCCAATTTGTAAGTAAAAAGTAAATGTTTAACGAAAGGTTAAGTATGGAAATCAATATGCAGGAAACAGTAAAAATAAATGCAAAGACATTGAAGTTGCATTGCAAGGTTAGCGATATGTTTGATGCTTCTCTTGTGAGTGAAAGCGGAAGGGAACTAAAAGACTACTCAGGATATGTCCCGTCATTTATGCCCGGTCAGCATTACGGCGATTATGTGATTCTCGATATTGATATTGATACAGGTGTTATTACTAACTGGAAAAAGCCCACGGCAGAGCAGATCGAAAAGTTTATCAACGGCGATCAGGACGAGTAAGGAGAGATTATGAGCGATAAGATAGATACGGGTGGTTTTGCGTTTGCAAGACAAGGATCAAGAGTTGACTTTGGTGACGGTTGGATTCCAAGTCAAGACGGCATGACCCTGCTTGATTACTTTGCGGCGAAGGCTATGACTGGAATGATTGATTATGCAGGAACTCACATTGGAACAGACGGCGCACATGAAAGGCTTGCAAGGCGTTGTTACGAAATAGCCCAAGCAATGCTCGCAGAAAAACGAAGGATTGAAGGTGGGTTATGAGGCACATTGCTTGGTTCTCTTGCGGAAGCACATCAGCGGTTGTTACGAAGATTGTGCTCGATAATAACCCCGATGCGCTTGCTGTTTATTTAGATACAGGCGCAGAGCATGAGGATAACAAGCGATTCATGGCTGATTGCGAGAAGTGGTATGGGAAGAAGATTCTCACGATTCGATCAGAGAGGTATGCTGACCTTGATGCGGTGCTTGCTACAGGCTACATCAACGGGGTTTATGGGGCTATGTGCACCAGAGAATTGAAAAGGAAGGTTGCTGAGAAGTTTATCAAGGATGGCGATATTGAATACTTTGGATTCCATCATGGCGAAGAAGATCGAATGTTTGAATGGAAGGAGCGATACGGGGATAAGCGGAATGGCGTGTTCCCTTTAATTGACGGACAGATCACCAAGCAAGACTGTATTTTTAAGCTGATAAAAGCAGGGATTAAGTTGCCCGAAATGTATTCGCTTGGTTATCGGAACAACAACTGTATTGGTTGCGTTAAAGGTGGAATGGGTTACTGGAATAAGATCAGAAAAGACTTCCCTGATGTGTTCAAGAAGCGGTCAGAACAGGAACGCAAGGCAGGACACTCCTGCATTAAAGGCGTGTTCCTTGATGAACTTCCCGAAGGACGAGGAAGGTACGAACAAGAGTTTGAGATTCAATGCGATATGTTTTGTGGTCAAGAAAATGAGGTGTTAAATGAACCAAGAGATTGAGGGTAAGTTAAAGCCAATAAAAAGGAAGCAATGCTTTATTCATGGAAGCTATGACGCTAAATATGAATATTGTCCAACCTGCCAAGTTATTATTGATTGTGGAACAGACGGAGAATTTTAATATGCACGATGAGTTAAAGGCGATTCTTGTTAAGTACGCTGAACCGTCTGAATCAATGTATTTAATAACTTTAGACGAAGCAATCAAAGCCATCCAAGAGCTTGTTTGCAGTACGGTTCCAGACGCTGAGTATGAACAAGATATGCAAGGCGGTGAGCCGAGGATTGGATACAACGATTGCCGGGAAGAAATCTTGAAGAAGTGGAGTTAGCATGAAGAAGATAACTGATAAGCAGAGGTTGGATTGGTTGTTAGCTAATTGCATTATCTATGAAGACCCATCCGAAGAAGACACCGATGTTATTAATACCAGAAATCAGATCGATGCCGCAATGAAAGCCGAGGCAAAGCATGAAAAAAAGTAAGGCTAAGGGGTTGAGTCATATTGAGAAAATTAAAGCAATGTTGAATGATTGTATTTACGCTCCAACACCTATGTATCGTTTACTTAAAAAAAGAGACAAAGCGGCGAGGGGTGGGAAGAAATGATTAGCATTTCAGAGCAGGAAGATATAGAAAGAATCGAAAACCACAAAAAAATATGTATTTTAGATTCAGAATTTAAAATGAATTTTAATGGTGAGCCTTATTTTGACGTGGGTGTTAGTTCTTGGGTGTGTGAAGTGTGCGGTATGGAGTTTTTTAAATATGAAGATATTTTATACAGCCGTTTACAGTACGACTCAGGCAGATACAAAGTGCCGGTTGCGGGAAGAAAACCGTATTGGTTCTAAAAAAGAAAACATATTGAAAGGATTGTTATGAGCAAAAACATTGATGAGATTTTCAAAGAAGTCAGAAAGGTGGCAAACACAATCGCTTTGACGAAGGCGGGGTGCGTTGATTGCAGGTTCAACAACAATGACCTGTGCGATGACTGTGCCAAAGAAGCGTTCAAAGCCCTCACCGAGAAGAAGCTGATTCGCCCGATGAGCAAGAAAGAAATCGGGTATGTACTCCTTGCATATCTTGGAGATTTTAATTTTGTAGATCGTTTAGCAGAGTCGCTTTATGAAGCGCAGTTTAAGGGGGATGAATGAATCGGTTTATCTGGTTATTAAAATCTTTGTTCTGTAAGCATACATTTGAGTGGTATTCAAACATTTACGGAGATGAAATCATTGCTTGCGGATACAAAAGAAGCAAGTGGGTTTGCAGTAAGTGTCAATGGATGCAGTTAAGATCGAGATTGCTTTCGGGTTATGAAATGAAAACTCAATCAGAGGTGAGCCATGACCAAGAAGCGTAAGAAGCATCGGCATCGGTACACACAGTGGTACTTACCGCACTCCC
>CAZBRN010000118.1:0-2865 GCA_964494545.1 uncultured Candidatus Saccharibacteria bacterium
AAAAATATAACAAAGTTGTTGATATCTGGTCGCATTGCACCGACGAAGTTGCCGATGCGATGATGAAGGGAATTGCATCACTTAATGCGACAAACCCGAACGCCGTTTATATGATGGCCCATTCAGGCGCGCGGGGGTCGGCGGCGCAAATTCGGCACCTTGCTGGGATGCGCGGTTTGATGGCAAAACCTTCAGGGGAGATCATTGAAACACCGATTATCGCGAACTTTAAAGAAGGGTTGTCGGTTCTTGAATATTTCAACTCGACCCACGGGGCACGTAAAGGTTTGGCCGATACAGCTCTTAAAACGGCAAACTCGGGTTATTTGACTCGTCGTTTGGTGGATGTGGCTCAAGACGCGATCATTACGGTGGAAGATTGTGGTACAACGCGCGGGATTACGTTGCGCGCTGTGATGTCGGGGGCTGATTTGATTGTGTCCTTGGCGGATCGGATTCTGGGTCGTTTCGCGGCGCTTGATATTAATGATCCTTTGTCTGGTAAACCGATCGTCAAACAAGGTGAGATGATTGATGAAATCAAAGCAACGGCGATTGAAACGGCGGGTGTCGATTCGGTTCTTGTGCGTTCAGTTTTAACGTGCGAAGCGGAGACGGGATTATGCGGCAAATGCTATGGTCGTGATTTGGCACGTGGGACAACCGTGAATATTGGTGAGGCGGTCGGTGTTATGGCCGCTCAATCGATTGGCGAACCTGGCACACAGTTGACAATGCGGACCTTCCACATTGGCGGTGCGGCACAAAAAGGTGCTGAACGGTCACAAGTCGAAGCCACGATGAATGCGACGATTGATATTCGCTATCGCAACGTTGTAAAAAATTCGTCGGGTGTGTTGATTGTTATGGGTCGGAATACCGAACTTGTGATGAAAGATGCCAAAGGCGCGGAAAAAGCTGTTCACCGTATTCCGTATGGGGCCAAATTATTGGTTGATGCGGGGGCGAATGTTAAACCGGGCGATAAAATGGCCGAATGGGATCCCTATACCTTGCCGATCATCACGGAAAAGGATGGAACTGTTCAATATTTTGATTTGGTTGAAGGGTTGTCTATTTCAGAAAAAACAGATGATACAACCGGGATTTCGTCGAAAGTTGTTATTGATTGGCGTTCACAGCCGAAAGGGGGCTTGTTAAAGCCACGTCTCTCGATTGCAGGGCCGGATGGTAAAGTTTTGACCTTGGCGTCTAATTTGCCGGCAAACTATTATTTACCGGTGGATGCAATTCTGTCGGTTGAAAATGGTCAAAGTATCAAGGCGGGAGATATCGTCGCTCGTATTCCGCGCGAAAGTTCGAAAACGCGTGATATTACGGGCGGGTTGCCACGTGTGGCTGAATTGTTTGAAGCACGTATTCCGAAAGATGCCGCCGTTATTGCGGATCTTGATGGATATGTGGAATTCGGAAAAGATTATAAATCTAAACGCCGTATTATTTTGAACCCCACAGATAAATCAGTCGAAGCCAAAGAATACCTTATTCCAAAAGGTCGTCATTTGGCTGTGGCCGAGGGTGATTTTGTTCGTCGTGGCGATAAAATTTTGGACGGTGCACTTGTGCCCCACGATATTTTGTCCGTCATGGGGGTCGAAGCCCTTGCGGATTACTTGATCAATGCAAGACGTATATCGTCTTCAAGGGGTCCGTATTAACGATAAACATATCGAAGTGATCATTCGCCAAATGTTGCAAAAGGTCGAAATCACCGAAGTTGGCGATTCAACCTATTTGATGGGTGAACATATTGATCGCGACGAATTCTTGGTTGAAAATACAGGATTGGCTGCTGACGGTAAACGTCCGAGCGTGGCCCATCCTGTTCTTCAAGGGATTACCAAGGCATCGTTGCAGACCAAGTCGTTTATTTCGGCCGCGTCATTCCAAGAAACAACGCGCGTTTTGACCGAAGCCTCGACACAATGTAAGGGTGATACGGTGAACGGCCTTAAGGAAAACGTGATCGTTGGGCGATTGATCCCGGCGGGAACGGGCGCTTATGTGGCCCGGTTGAAAAAATTGGCTTCCGAACGCGATCAAGATGCGATTGCGGCGCAACATGTGAACGTGACGGAACAAGTGTCGCCGGATACGGCGGCTTTGACGGCACCGGAAAAGTTGCGGGCGTAAGCGTGCACTGTCGCCACGGTGGATGCCGAGGCCTCGAGAGATCTTAAGTTAAAAAAACCGGAAGGGATGACCGTCCGGTTTTTTATTAGGGATAAATTTATGTTTATTTCAGTTAAAAAATGAAAATAAAGTTCACTTCTTTTTTTCTTGTCGCAAATACACATAAAATGCACCCATACCGCCGTCTTTTTGTTGAGCCGGGGCTGTCGTTAAGACTAATCGATCGAGCGGGGGTTCGTTGACCCATCCTGGGAATGCTGCGCGAATGCGCCCGCCGCGGTGGGGTGCATCAATATTTTTTGATATGTCTTGGTTGCCAAATGTTCCCTTGCCTGTAATAACCAAAATACACCGATATCCACGATCGACGGCGCCTTGGACAAAGGCCTGAACCCGTACACGGGCTTGATCCACTGTATCGCCATGTAAATCTAATCGGGCTTCAATATGAATTTTTCCGGCTCGGACGCGCGCGGCCATTTTACCGTCCATTTCACGTCCGCCGACGTCATTGACGGCGCGGTCGCGCCCCACATTGTCTGATGTTCGCGCGCGACGTGGCAGGTCGATGACCAGGGTCTTCCTGGCCACTCTTGATACGCAATTGTCATCGCGACCCAGAGGTTTAACCATGTCTTTCATCGCGGTCAAAAAGGGGTTGGGATCGGTGTCATCGGGGGGAAGGGGCATGAGATTTTTATATAGTAAGGT
>CAZBRN010000119.1:0-2819 GCA_964494545.1 uncultured Candidatus Saccharibacteria bacterium
TGCGACCACGAAAAGTCACAATTTATTCAATCGAACAGATTGAGTATGAATATCCGAAGGTTACTTTTACCGCTAAGGTATCCAGCGGCACCTACATCCGAACTCTCGCAACCGATATTGGCGACAAGCTCAATACCGGAGCCTATATGAGCAATTTACGCAGAACTCAAATCGGGGAATTCAGCATCACCAATGCTATCACAGTAGACGATATTCCTGGCGCTCTCGCTACGACACATTACACTAAAACGGAACAGCCAGTAGAATTAGGTCTGTAACAACAACTAATTCGAAAGGACTGTTCCGTAATGTCTAGTCTAGCATTACCGAGGGAAGCTCTGTGTAAGCAGCTGGTTTACCAGATGCTTACCAAACAAAACAAACAAGAATGTCAAACCTGCCACGGTCGTATTGCCTGGAAGAGATCAAGAGAATACGGTTGGTGTAAAACTTGCCGGATCAAGATACGCCCGAAGGCTCACACTTGGTTCCGAGGAAGTAAGCTCACCTACCAACACGTCTTCCTGTTGCTGCACTGCTGGCAACAACGCCAAAGTCCAGGAAGCGCTAAGCTTGCCACGGGGCTTAGCTACACAACCATACGTCGGTGGTACTGGCGCTTTAGGGCGTTGGTACCCAAGGACGACGTGGAAGCTACTTTGAGCGGTGTCGTAGAGGTAGATGAGTCCTGGTTTGGTAAACGAAAGTTTGGTGGTCAAACCATTGTAGTTGGAGCCATTGAGCGCGATACCAAACGACTCAAACTCCAAGTTATCCCTGACACCGAACAAGACACACTGGAAGCCTTTCTGGAGTTGCATGTTGACCGCACAAGTCTAGTGGTAACAGATTGTGGCAGTGGCTACAACGGACTGAGCTGGCTCGGTTTTGGGCACGAGACGTGGAACCACAGCAAAGGCCACTTCGCAGGCACGAACCACATTGAGTCTACCTGGAGTGCAATGAAGCGTTACTTACGCAAACTGTACGGCTGTGTGCCCACGAAACATATCCAGCTTGTCTTAAACGAGTGGATGGCTCGGCACAACAGGCAAAGCCTGTTTACCTCGCCAACAAATTACCTAAACGCTACTTTGTTCCGTATTAGTTGACTGTGTCTCTCGCTACCCCTGTAGAATAAGTAGTCCATATCTGTTAGAATAGACAGATTATGGTTATTAGCCTCGACATTGCCGAAAAGTCTTTCGGAGATAAAATATTGTATCAAGATTTACAGCTTGAGATTCAAGATGGCGAAAAAATTGGCCTCGTCGGCCGAAATGGTACAGGCAAGACCACACTATTGCATATCATGACCGGTGAAGATAAGGACTACGACGGCTCCGTACGGCTCAAGCGTGGGGCAATCCTCATAGGATCTCGGCAGGAGCACCATGGATTCGAGCACATGCATGTTCTTGAATACATTTTGGGTGATTTACCCGAGTATGCTCAGCTTAAACACATCCTCGATACGTACCCAGCGTCAATGGGCGAAAACACTAGAAAACTGCAGACGTATTCCGATACGTTAGAGCGCTTTAGCCAGCTCGGCTATTTTGAGGTAGAAGCGGAGATTATCGAAGCGCTTAACGCCTATCAGGTGTCAGAAGAGAAGTCGATGGGCATGCTCAAGAATTTGAGTGGTGGTCAGAAACGAATGGTTGAACTGGTCAAAGTACAACGGGCTCGAGCCCACTTGGCACTGATCGACGAACCGACAAACCACATGGACTTTGTAGCCAAAAAAGCATTTTTGAAGTGGTTCAAATCAGCCCGCGAAGCAGTATTGGTGATCACTCACGACCGTGATGTTTTGCAAGCTGTCGACCGGATTATCGAAGTTCGCGACGAACGTGCTTTCAGCTACCCAGGTAGTTACGATGATTACTTGCGGGTCAACGCGGTAAAGATCACCTCTGAGGTAAATCAATACAGTATGGTGCAGCGGCGAATTTCAAATCTTAAGGAAAACGTCATTCGTTTTCGTCGTCTAAAGGAGAAATCACGTGATCCTGGTACCATTCAACGCTTTAAGTCACTCGAACAAAAGGCAAGCGCAGAACTCGCTAAACTCGAGAAGACAGAGATGCCAACATTCTGGATCGATCGTGACTCTGTAGAAGAACTCAACGACAAAATGGGCGCTGCTTACCAGAAACACAAAGCCAAGAACATTAAGGTAGATGCAAAATCTGTTGAGGCAGAAACTAACCGCTTGCTGGTTGAAGTACAGAAGGTAAGTCTCGGCTATGACACACCGTTATTTGAAGATATAAATTTTGCGCTCCGCGAAGGTGACCGCATTCGGCTCCACGGTCGAAACGGTGCTGGTAAATCAACACTCATAAAAGCTATTATCGCTCGCGTCAACGACGCTCAAATCGAATCAACCCTCTACTCCGGTACGATCTTGAGCGAGCGAGAACTCAATATTGGCGTTTACGAGCAGGAAATCGACCCGAAATACCTCAAAATGACGCTTGCCACAGCTATAGAGACCGCTTATATGGCCAAAGACGTCCCGATCAGCGACCAGAAGGTAAAGCAACTGCTCGGCGATTACTTATTTAACCCAGCCACTGATGGTGATGTGCCACTAACACGCTTAAGTGGTGGCCAGAAAGCCCGTTTCCAGCTGATGAACATGCTTGCCGGTGATCCGCACATTTTAGTGCTCGATGAGCCAACCAATCACCTCGACCTGCCGAGTATCGAAGAGCTCGAAAACGCTCTTGAGAACTACCACGGGGCAGTCATCTACATCTCGCACGATAGCTACTTTGCCAAAAACGTTGGGGGCAAAACTGTCGAAATCT
>CAZBRN010000120.1:0-2811 GCA_964494545.1 uncultured Candidatus Saccharibacteria bacterium
ATACCTACTACGGATAGGCAACTTCGAGGCGACCGTCCCTACTTCGTAAAATAACAGGGGACCAATAAAGTAAATATATAAGGAACTATAATGAAAAATAATATCAAACAAAACAATCGCATCATCATCGTTGGAGGCATGGGACCGCAAGCCAGCCTTGACCTTCACGCCCGGATAATTCGGAGATCGGGGTATCTTTGGCGCAGCTAACGGAAGAGACTTTCCTCACATAGTTCATGTGTCATTACCTATCGATGATTTCATAAGCGACCGTACAAGGACCAAAAAGGCATTAGTTCAAATCATCGATGCGCTCGAGCAGCTCGATATTCAACATTCGGATCGTGTAGTGCTCGCGTGCAACACCGCACATCTTATGCGACCGCAAATAGAGAGTCATCTTGGTATTAAAATCGTATCATTGATAGACGCTGTCATGGCGAAAGTAATAGGTGAAAAGGTACAAAATGTTGGGGTTCTTGGATCACCAACCACCATAAAATCTCGACTTTTTCATGATGTTATCGAGGAACAAGATATCCATGTAACAGCACCTGGTGAGCATGCAGTCGATGATTTAGAGATGATAATCAGAAGTGTTATCGCAAACTCTGTCAACGATCTGACATTAAAAAAAGCAAATGATCTGATCGATGATCTGAAGCGGCAAGGTGCTGAAGAAGTAATTCTGGGATGCACCGAGCTATCGACACTCAGCCTCAACCGCAATGACACAATAGACCCACTCGATGAGATTACATCTGTTCTACTAGTCGCAAATCAAAGTAATACCGTATAATAGGAAATAATATGACTAAACCAGTAATTTTGACAGGGCTTCGAGCCAACAACGATCTTCACCTCGGTAACTATTTAGGTGCGCTTTTGCCTATCATTGAAATGCAGAAAAAATACGCCGGAGAATATCAAATCAATCTGTTCGTGCCAGATCTACATAGCTTTACTACGCCCATTGACCATAGCAAATTGTATGAGCAATCTATCAACAATGTCAGGGTGTTTATTGCTGCCGGGCTGGATATAGGAAATGCAGACACGTTTGTCTATCGGCAAAGTCACGTATCCGCACATAGTGAGCTTACGATCATCCTCAACTGCTTTGCGTATATGGGAGAGATGAGCCGTATGACGCAGTATAAGGAAAAGGGTGAAGGCCAAACATCAGTGAGCGTCGGGCTTTTTGACTACCCAATTCTCATGGCTGCCGATATCCTCCTGTACGGGGCTAAGTATGTGCCAGTCGGTGCTGATCAAACACAACACGTTGAGCTTGCACGCGATATAGCGATTCGGATGAACAACAAATTTGGCGATCTGTTCGTACTGCCTGAAGCCGAGAAAGAGCAAATCACATTTGCCCACAACCAAGCTCGGCTTCGCATCCGTGATCTTCAGAAGCCAGAGAAGAAAATGAGCAAATCAGACGAATCAGGCAAGGGAGTGATATTCCTCACTGACGCTCCAGAAGTCGCAGTTAAAAAGATTATGAGCGCTACCACTGACAGCCTTGAGAAAATTTCCTATGACGTTGAGAACCAACCTGGCATCACTAATCTTATTGATATCCTTGCAGCACTAACTGGAAAGAATGCAGCTGATGTTGCGAGTGAATACGAGGGTCAATCACAATACGGTCCTCTCAAAACTGCAACAGCAGAAGCTGTTTCCAAATTCCTAACCGATTTCCAAGCACGCCTTTCGGCAGTAGATACTTCTGCGGTAATGGCCAAGCTCGAAGAAGGAGAAATAGCTATGAATGCCACAGCAAACAATACGCTTACAGGCGTTCAGAAAGCCCTCGGTCTCCGAAAGTAACGGTGGTAATTTTTGCCATTTTGTTATATAATTATTGTTAACAAACAAAAAGGCAAACCATTATGACAAGTTTTACAATTGAAGAATCAGGACGTATTGATGCTGCTATTGCAAAAGAGCAGGTCGTCAGTCGTTCTTTCGTAAAAGTATTACTCGATCAGGGTAAGGTGAGTATTGGCGAGACCACCGTCTATAAACCATCTGTCAAGGTACACCCGGGTGATATTGTTACCCTCAACTATGAAGCAGCAACCGACGCCGACATTCCTGAAATCAATCTCGAAATTCTATACCAAGACGACGACTGCTTAGTCGTTAACAAACCCGTAGGCGTTTTGACGCATAGCAAAGGTGCATTTAACCCTGAAGCTACTGTTTCGACCTTTATTCGACAATTCACCACAGGAATGGAAGATAATCGGGGAGGCATAGTCCACCGGTTGGACCGAGTAACTTCAGGACTTCTCATCTGTGCCAAAAACGAAGCTGCACTTACATCGCTTCAGAAACAATTCTCCGATCGCCATGCTCACAAAACATATATGGCCGTCGTTTCGGGGACTCCAGAGCAGCTCGAGGCGAATATCGAAATGCCTATCGAACGGAATCCAAAGAAGCCACAAACCTTCCGCGTAGGGCCGAATGGCAAAGTAGCCAAGACCCACTACAAAGTTGTTGCTAGTAACGACAAATACAGCCTCGTTGAACTTCATCCAACCACTGGCCGAACCCATCAACTTCGAGTGCATATGGCACAAATCGGTAATCCAATCGTCGGTGATGTGTTATATGGCGGTGAGCCAGCAGAGAGAACCTACCTTCACGCACTCAGCCTTGAATTAACACTTCCTAGTAGCGAACATCACACATTCAATGCGCCACTTCCGGCAGAGTTTAATGCTATCCTAGAATAGTGAAACTTCTTCTCCATTCTTCAACTGAACGTGCAGTCACTGACTTTATTGAATCTCCATC
>CAZBRN010000121.1:0-2804 GCA_964494545.1 uncultured Candidatus Saccharibacteria bacterium
GGGTAACTTTGGCAACAGACGAAGCTGATATCTTTTTTGGTTTTGTAGGTGTAGGTTTCGCAGATCCAGCTTGTGCCCTAGCATTAGAGTTGCTTAAGCGGTAATCGTATATAAGAAATACGACGATAATGCTAAACAAAAAGCCTGCTGAGGTAAATAGAATTAGTTGTATGGTTTTTCTAGTGTTATAAGGAGTGGTTGGTGAACTGGCTCCGTCTATTACCTGTATAGTGTTAGTTTTATATAGTTTTGTAATTTCTTCTTTGAATGAATCGATGGTCGACTCTACGAGCTTTCTGCTCTTTTCTGCATCGTCGGTGCTAATACTTAGCTTTACTACTTCTGTATCTTTATCATTACTGGCGCTTATAGACTCAACAATAGTATCGTAGGAGTCCCCTAAGTTAAGTTCTTTAATTACGGGGTCTAACACTCTTCGTGACTTTAGTAATTCTATATAGTTATTTATAGTAGTGGCTTTAGAATCTGAGGTACCAGTTGTGTTCAGAACAATGAGCGTGGCATTGCTCTTATACATAGGGGTTTGGATTACATTGTTGTATATAAGCCCCGCAATAAGCCCAACAAAGCTAAAGATAACAATAAATAGCCAGTATTTGGCGTAATGTTTGATTAGATCATACAAATTAATTTCTTGCACAGATTCTCCTAGAATTCCGTATATCTTAACACGTATTTGCACATATAACAAGAAACTTGCACATAAAGCACAAGCAGTTTGTTGTTCTTGATATCAATTAACTCCTAGACTTCCTAGAGATGTGGCGGTAATGTTGTGTTGCCATGCTGGACAATGATCAATCAACATTAAAATATTGCCTGTATGCTCGGAAATCTTCAGAGAGTGATGAGCGTCAGACGATGTCGATTGACTCTCAACTCGCAGAGATGCGCGCCTTAGCAGAAAACGAAGGACTAAACGTGGTATGTGAGCTACAGGAGAGCCATTCAGCAAAGGATTCTGGCAAGCGACCTGTATATAACAAGCTTCTAAAAGGCTTGGCGAGTGAAGAGTATAACGCAATTCTTACATGGGCACCTGATCGACTAAGTCGAAACGCTGGTGATCTTGGCTCGGTTGTTGACCTGATGGATCAAGGTAGGCTCTTACATATCCGTACCTACTCACAAACATTCACAAATAATCCAAATGAGAAGTTCCTGCCGATGATACTTTGTTCGCAGGCAAAACTTGAGAACGACAATAAAAGTATCAACGTAAAACGTGGCATACGCACCAAGTGCGAAATGGGCTGGCGACCAGGCGTTGCGCCACTTGGATACATGAATCGTGCGTTTGGTGGCGTGAATGATATTATTCTCGATCCAGATCGCTCAGAACTTATTACATAAGCGTTTCAGAAAGCTGGCTATGAACGATGGAATGGGCGTCGCATAAAAGCGTGGCTAGACGAACAAGGTTTTACGAACCGTTCAGGTAAACCTATAAGTGTTAGCCAGATATTAGTGATTCTAAGCACGCCGTTCTATTATGGTAAATTTCAATATCCTGAGTCACCAAATGCACCTTGGTACAAGGGCGCTCACAAGCCACTCATATCGAAAGAACTCTTCGACATTGTTCAAGAAACAAGAGGGGTAAATAAAGGTGTCTGGGGGATCAAAAACGTTTGCCTTTAGAGGATTATTAAAATGTGGGCGACGTACTGCTGACATTACGGCTCAAGACAAGTTTAAGACTTTAAAGAATGGTGACACTAAGCGGTTTGTCTACTACAACTGCACGAGACGATAAGATCCAAATTGTGCTGAGAAATACGTAAATGAAGAACGACTCTGTGAGCTTATGCAGGCATTTATCGAAGAACATCACGATGAGATTAAAATAACCGACAAATTGCAGGCTAGAGTTGATAAACATTTCTATACCACCAAGACATTATTCACGCATTATAAGATCGATCAAAAACTAGATAAACCATTCGTGGAATATGCAAGATACGTGTTAGCTGACGGCACAGACAATGAAAGAGCTACACTTGCTGCAAATATGGGGCCGATGTTGCAAATAATGAATAGTGAACTAGAGTTCTATAATGGAATAACAAGCTAAGAGCTACCTCAATGGTTGAGTGCTAAAACGACCTTTACCGTTGAAATATAGGGTACCCGCTTTGCGTTGACAGCTTGCATGCTTCATATCTCCATTTAGCTCACTAAATACACCAACGAACTTATAGAACTTTTTGTTTGTGATCGGGTCCTTAAAATGAGCAAAAATTATACGTTGCCCAGGCTCATCTTCTGGAAAAATCTTCTTGCTTACTACTGTGAAGTGGGCAACTGGTTCATCTCAAAAGTGCTGTCGTTGTTGACTAGCTCATTGATGAAGTCACGATTCTCGTAAAGTTTAGGGAACCATACTCGCCAGTCATCATCTAGTTTATAGGTGGCGGTCATATGTCCTTTTAAGTCCTTACCGAATAGCCGTAATACGCTTATGTGATAATCGAATCGTATATCGTCATCAACAGAAATCGATCCTCGTTTGATTATGTCTTCCAAGTTCATGTTCACAGTATAGCCGATTATCTAGAAGATAGGTCTAGGGAACGGGTCGGCTTTTTAACCGCTTGCTCCTTCAGGACGGGAGAGGCTGGGTTCGAACTAAATTACAGGGGTAAAATGAAAGAACCGCCCTAACGGACGGTTCCAACATCTTGTGCTTTGTTATCGGCACATTCTTTCTTGGCGGACCAAGGAGAGAAGTTATTTCAGGTCTAGGAACTAGGTCTGAACTTTTCTCTGCTTGGTCTGGCTCC
>CAZBRN010000122.1:0-2777 GCA_964494545.1 uncultured Candidatus Saccharibacteria bacterium
GCGCGTGGAACGAAGACGGCAAGGGGGAGTCCGTCTGGGACATGCTGACCCGGCGCTGGACCTCCTCGATCTCCCCCTCGCCGAGGAGGCACAGGAGGTGGATGATCTGGTTCTCGCCATCCTGGATGGGGTTGATGTTGATGATCGGCGGCGTGAAGACGTGCCGCCCGTAGCCGATCGGCACGGGCCCGCCCTCGCGCGCCGCGTTCGACAGGTTGTCGAATCCGTAGGTCGGGCTCGAGGCGATCCCTCCCCGCCCGGCCTTCGCCGACATGAACCCCGCGATCAGCGACAGCGCGCCCGACAGGATCAGCTTCAGGCCGAGCCCGCCGCCGACGCCCGACGCCGTGAGCACGATGCCCGCGACGAGCTGCAGGCCGCCGATGAGGAGGTTCGTGAACGTCATCAGATCGACGTGTCCGACGGGAGCCCCGGGAACTCCGTCCGCGTCATGGTGCCGCGCGGCAACTGCGCGTCGAAGATCGCGAACTGCGAGCGGAGGTGGAACGTCGCGGCGCCGTCCTCGACGTCCACGGACTCCACGAAGTAGACGGCGTATCGCCCGCCGCTGCCGGACCCGCCGGTCACGGAGAGGTCGGTGAGCCAGATGCGGACGCGCGTGTCGCGGAACGTGTAGCAGAGGAGCACGAGCGCCGCAATCGAACCGTCGTGGTCGGGCAGTTTCAGGTCGATGCCGCCCTGCTCGGAGTGCGGCGTGACGTCGATGCGCCCGAACTGCGTCGGCGTGGCCGTGAAGACGAGGCTGTTGAAGGTGACGTCCGAGTCCCAATCCGTCCGACGGATGAACGGCGTCCCGGCGTGGCCGGTCGCGATCTCGACGCACGCGAGCATGTTGTCGGTGCCCGAGCGCCACGCGGCGAGGACGGTCGAGTCGATGGTGAGCGGCATCAGGCGGGCACCTCGCGGAACGTGGCCGACGTGGACCACAGCCCCGACTCCCGGTCCTTCGTCCACACGTACGGCGCGTCTAGGCGCACGCGGCGGTAGAAGGCGTAGGAGGCCGTGACGGTCGTTCCGTTCGCTGGAGCTGCGCTCGCCGTGATCGTGCGCGCGTCGGTCTGGACCGTGCGCGAGACGGAGGATCCGTTCACCATGAGGACGGTGCGCCCGTCGTCCGCGGCGTAGTCGCCGCCGCCCTCGCCGGTCGCGAGCAGAGCGAACACCGTCTTCGCCCCCGTGCCCGTCCCGAGCGCCACGCCCGCGCGGTTGAACAGGTACGCGACGTCGGGGTCCGGGTCGCGCCAAAGGAACGAGGTCGCGCTCATGCCGAGCGCCGTGAAGAACGTGTCCATCGCCTCGACGGCCGCGGCGTCGAGCCCGAGCCACGAGTACGGGAAGCGGCGGTAGGTACGCGAGGAGCGGGTGGACCGCTGCTCGGTCTGCGACCCGAACGCCGTCACGATGCCTGGCCGGATCGGCTCGACCGTGTGCGCGAACGCGGGCATCGGGCCGGTGAAGATGGACAGGCTCATCAGTAGCGCCCCCGCGACGCCTTGCGCACCGCGCCCTGAAGCGAACCCGAGGAGTTGAGGCGCTGCCGGAACTGCTCGACGGCCTCCTCCTTCCATCGCTCGGGGTCGCCGGACGTGTGGATCTGGATGTCGCCGAACATGGACCCGCCGAGCCGCGACCGCGCGAAGGCGTCGGCCTTCGACTCGGGGACCACGTGCTCCGACTCGCCGCCCTCGCCGAGGAGCGCGACCATCGGCCGGCTGACCGTCCCGCCCCGCGCGAGCCGCGGGATCTCGGGGATGTAGTTCAGCGCGGGAGGCTGCGCGCCACCGGCGAGGAAGTCCGCGTAGGGGTTGCTCCCGGTCGACCCGCCGAGGATCGTCGTGAGGATGCTGCCGCCTCCACCCCCGCCACCGCCGAGCATCCCGCCGAGGCCCCCGAGGAGCGTCTGCATCAGGCCGCTCGTGACCGCGTTGAGCGCCGTGCGGAGGAGGTTGTCGAACGTGCCGCGGAGGATGTCCGCCGCGTTCTTCCCGCCGTTCGTCAGCGAGTCGTACAGGAGGTCGCCGAGCCCCGAGAACGCGGGCGACAGGATCGACTCGAAGTACCCGCGGATCTCCCGCGCCGCGTCCTCGGAGGCCCGCGTCGCCGCCTCCATCGCCTGCTTCCAGTCGGCCTCGGCCTTCTTCGCCGCCTCGCGGCCCGCCGCCGCGTCCGCCGCCTCCTTCGTCAGGCCGAGCAGGGTCCGCGTGCGCTCGATCTCGGAGTTGATCTCTTTGAGCTTGTCGCCCGCGAGGTCCTTCCCGAGGCCCGCGTAGATCGCCTTCTCCCGCTCAAGCGCCGCGAGCTTCTCCTGCAGGGGGATCAGGTCGGCCGACGTGCCGAGGATCTTCGCCTGCAGCATGGCGACCTCGGTCTCGAACTTCGCCTGGTCCTGGATCCCCTTCACGATGTCGTCGGCGCCGAGCCGGTACACCTTGCCCTTGAGGATGTCGAGCGTCTGCGTCAGCGCCTTCAGCTCTTCGAGCTTCTTCTGCAGCACCGCCCGGTCGGCGAAGTCCTTGCCGACGATGTCCTCGGGGTCGTACGAGTCCTGCCCGAGGAACTTCCCGGTGCCGCCGTCCCGCGTGCTGCGCAGGTCGTTCATCCGAAGCTTGATCTGCTGGATGCGCTGCTGCAGTTTGTCGAGCGGCGACAGCATCGCGTCGGTGAGCGACCGGAACTCCTCGTTCGCCGTCTTCGCGAGCGCGCCCGCGTCCGAGATCAGGGCCCGGCTCACCTGCTTGTGGACTTCCGCCGCCTTC
>CAZBRN010000123.1:0-2772 GCA_964494545.1 uncultured Candidatus Saccharibacteria bacterium
GAGGATGGTGTATACCATTTTCTAGACCGTAAGGGATGGGAGCCAGCACCCGGGGCCTGGAAAATAATCGGAGAGAAAACCAAGAACTTCACAAGGAAAGAGGGCGACGATGAGCGATATATAGCTGGGTACAAGCTTCACATCGTTGAATGGAGGGATGAGTCATGCGGCTTTGAGCCATTCTCTGATAGTAAAGACAATTGCGGTCATTGCGGAGGACCGCTTACATCAAGCCGACTCGAAATCATCGGCAATATCTGGGAGAATCCAGAGCTATGCCCTACCTCGTGATAGCGCTGTACGTCGTTTTACTCATCTATATTTTGAAGAAATAATATGTCTACATCTGATCGCTTGTGCGTCCTCTATGTTGGTTTAATGGTCATTTTTGCCCTCACAGATAACCCTGGTATACAAAAAGCGATGGAGCTGTGGCTAGTCTGTTTACTGCCGTTGATAGTGCTACTCGACGTACTCTCCTACTTTTGGAAGAAATGATATGTCCCACGTAACACAAAAGCAGGCCAAGAAGCTGAAAGAGCTCGGATACCCGCAGCTGGCAGATACAGGCGCCGCGTTCTCACTCACGGCCTTGAAAGAGTTACCCGCCATGAGCGCTCCACTTCTGATGATTAACGACGGCGTAGAGACGTTGAAGCACCCTTCCGCCGAAGAGCTTATGGAGTGGCTGGCTAATGAGATCGGTGAGTACGCTATCGTCAATAGGATCACGGTATGGCGCGTAGATGGGTTCGAGGCACCACAACTCATAGACGCCCTCTACATGGCCGCCTGCTGGGTGCTTGAAGGGAAGAACGGCGCTTCCGTCGACTGCTGGGTCGAAGGCTGTAACTGCACAAAAGGTCAAAAGCTACGTGATGAGCCTGAAAAATCCCCACATGCGGTTCTTAATGTATGTTCCCATGGATTCCTCCTTACCAAAGGTAATGGCTAATATGTGCTCTAAATGTAAACTACAATAATATGCCCCAACTCTATTCAAACTGCTGTTATGCAGATATGCGCCTAGACTACGCAAAGGATATTTGCCCAGCCTGTAAAGAAGGCTGCGGCGTTGAGGAGGCAGAAGCCTTACTCACAGAGAAGCTCGGCGAGAGCGTGGAGATTGAGAATTAACCCCCTCACCCCCGCAACAAGCGGGAGAATGAACTATGAAACTGACAAATCAACAGCTCTTAAATGCACTGCTCGATCTTATGACGCTCCTAGCAAAGACCCACCAGTGCAGGCACTTCAACGATGTGCCGAGTGTGGTCAATGGGGACTTCCTTGCTGGGCTAAAAGACATTGCGGAGAGCTTAGAAAACGACATTAAAGCGGGAGAATGAACTATGAATACAAACAAAATCAAAGTCTTTACCTTTCACGGCGAAGACAAAGAAGCCGAGTTCGAGTTCACAACAAAGGAAGAGGCGGAAGCGTTCTGCTTCGGCTTCTCGGTAGGTGCTGGCATGTACGGAGGCGACGAAGGCCGTGCCGTTACGGAAGAGGAACTCAAAGAGGAGAAAACTAAAGAGTCCTAATATGAACACAAAAGAAAAGCTGGTGACGCTTGAGACGCTGGAACCGGGGGATAGAGTAGAAAAAGGCGGGGTTAGATATGAAGTCGTCGATTTTACGAACGAAAGGAAGGTGGTCTTTCTGAAGCCGGTATCAGAGGGCACTTTCAAGGCGGAACCTTATGTGCACTTGGTAGATCGTCTCGAACTATCGGCTTTCAAGCCCGTCCAACCCGCTCCTGCGGAGAAGGAGGAAGAGTGGTGGAACAAAAACGTGTATCGTGTGAGGGAAACTTATGATTTTTACGACGTCCCTCGTGACGGGGTGGAAAAACTGGTTATAGAAGCGAAACGCCGTGGCGCGGAGGAGGCTTGGAGGGAGTGCCGCTTTCTCGTTGCTCATACAAAGCTTTGGTCAAAAGGAAACGTAGAAGGCACACGACAGGACATACTTGCAAGACTCGACGCCAAGCTCGAATCCCTTAACAGGCCGCTAGGCAATTACGAATATTGATATGCCCACCACCCACGTCGTCTCGCAAGGTCTGGCAGAGGAGTTGATGGAGGCAGGATGGCCGCAGGAAAAGAGTACGTTTTATCGGAAGCAGGATAGTGAAGGCGGAGAGCCATATATCGTAGCAGGGAATAGCCGCTATATGGCTTCGGCAGGTTTCGTGCTCGCCGCTCCTCTCGCGAGCGAGCTTTTGGAGAGGATGCCGCCTTACTTTATCCGCAGCGGCCATTTGTACACGCTTATCGTTTTGCCGAAAGAACCAGCCGGCGGATATTGTGCGCGTTACATTAGAAACAGATTCAACACGCACATGGGAGGTTTCGGACACGCGAAGACCCTCCCCGACGCCTTAGCTAAGCTGTGGCTTCATCTAAAAAAAGAAGGATTATTGAAGTGAATATGAGTCTGAAACAGCTAAAACGTCTTACGGGTACGGATAGACCCATCTACGATCTTGCCTTCGAGGTTGGCGAGCAGGTGATAAATGCCCGTGTCAAACGTGGGCTTACACAGAAGAAACTCGCAAGTAAAGCAAAGACAAAGCAAGAAAGTATCGCACGCTTAGAAAGCTCTCGTCACCTCCCAAGCCTCCGTTTTCTAAAACAAATCGCTGAGGCTATAGACATGGACGTCGTCGTAAAGCTCGTTGATAGATAGTTTCCATCTACTGACTCAATATAAACTAATATGCCCATCTACTCATACGCAGAACTGAAAGGAAAGATCAAAGTTGGTGAT
>CAZBRN010000124.1:0-2757 GCA_964494545.1 uncultured Candidatus Saccharibacteria bacterium
AGACTCCAGATTCTCGGCATACGCCCGACTTGACGCAGCACTAGCACGACTAGATTCAACAGAAGCTTTATCTCTCTCAAGTCTTGACTTGTGTTGTTCTTGCTTCATGGTGCGATCTTCCATTTCAGCCATCCGCTCGCCAGCAGCCATTTGGTTACGAGTGGCATAATCTTCCTTTTCAAACTGACTAGCAGGACGAGCACTACCAACAGGCAATCCTCTTGCGTTGACATCTTGAGCCATTAGCTCGGGTGGGCCCATGTCGCCGTTCTGAGCAAACATTCTAGTCGCTGCTACACGAGTTTCCTCTGCCTTCTTTCGCAACTCTTCCTGAATCTCTAGCTGCTTCTTGTAGCGACTGGCTGCGCGCTCTTCTTCCATGTTCGCGTCAACTACTTTCTGAACGCCACCAACAAATCCACCAGCAAAATCAGAAAACATACTCATCGCTGCGGTACTCCACTAACAGGTTGTTGTGCTGGTGCTTGCTCTTGCGGAGGAGGCGACTCTTGGAGTACCTTGAGCGCTGCTTCTCGCACAGTGTTGGGATCAACCTGAACGCCAGCTTGACCGAGGAAATCCACTGCTTCTCCAACCAACGTGTCCAGAACACCTTCGTCAGCAGCCCACACACGATCATCAATCTGAAGATCGGCTTGGTTGGCTTTGTTGTAGGCTACAAGCAACACTTGCCCAACAGCAGCCCCAACAACCTGACTTGGGTCTTGTGACTTCTGGACAGCAGGCATGAGCCCCTTCAAGTGCTCTTGGTCAAAGAAAACCATCTCTGCAAGAGATGTAGCTACGTCATAAGCACGGTCACTGTCTTCGTCGTCAAAAGACTCTCGCTTATCTTCCATCGAGTCTTCTTTTTCTTTCATCTTGGTTGGCTTGGCGTCCATGTATTTTTGTTCCTCTATTTCTTTATCGACGGAGTTGGCTAGGAATTGCACCTGTGTAACCGGGAGTACCGGGGGCAGGTGTCGCGGGTGCAGCACTTGTCACTCCGGGAAGATTCAACTTCGTGTCTTCCGGCTTCCAAACTTGCTGATACCCTTGCATCGCAGTCTGTGCGTAAGGATCGTTCTGGCTAGCAAATCCGAAGTTCTGGGAAGCGCCTCGCTTACGAGCGCGACCGTACTCATCTACGGCACTTGCCAACTGAGTTTCGTACAGAGAAGTCTTTCGCTGTTCCTCGCCTTGGAGCTTGGTCTGTTCTTTCATCAGCGCCATCTGGTTCTTGAAATCTTGTTCTGCTTGTTTACGCTTTGACTTACCGCCAAACAGAGAACCAAGTCCACCAAGGATTCCTGATACCACTTTTCCACCAAGTGGTGTTTTTGCAAATGCACTTGCCGCAGCCCAAAATGGCATAGGATTTAACCTCCGATTCCGAGAATGTTGTCAATCGCAGGATTACCAACAGTCATCATGCGATTATAGTAAGAGTAATAGTTCTGGATTGTCTGCGGATCAAAGATGTCTGGATTTTCCATCGCTTGATTCATCAGGTTATCAAAGTAGTCTTGGGTTCGGGTGTACTGGTCAGCGTACACAGCGCGACGCATGTCAGCATCCTGTTGCATCTGCCCGTAACCGTACTCGGCACCCATCCGACCAAGATCAAATCCGTAGCCTTGTTCAGCCCTGCCAAGATCAAACCCATAGTTACGGTAATCTCGCTCAGTACCAAACTGATTTTCAAGCCCTGCCATTTGGAACCCGTAGCGACGCCCAAGTTCCTCTTGTTCACCAGAATAAGCAAGATTCTCACGTTGACGCTGAAGTGCTGCTTCGTTAGCGAGAATCTGACCTTGAGTGCTAGCCCACTGACCTTCTCGCTGCGTCATGTCCTGCATGTTCGCAATGTCACGCTGGTTAAGGTACTGAAGGTTCTGTCCAGCAGCTTCCTGATACGCACGAGCGTCTTGAAGAGCCAGCGGCATTGCACTCTCAATTACGGCGTTCTGAGCAGCTTCGCCAGCCATCGAACTGTTAATCATACCGCGAGAGTTAGCCATCCTCGTACCACGCATCTGCGCGTTACGCATGAGCGGGCTGTTCTGGCTCGTAATCTGGTTAATCTGGTTCTGAGCCAGTTCATTACCTTGCACGTCACGGGTGTAGGCGCGATTAGCAGTACCTTGGATACCAGCAGGAAGTGCGCTGTTACCGATACGCGGATCGTAGTTGAACGTGGTTCCACCACCACTTCCGGTAGTCGTTGTAGTCGTGGTGCCTCCACCAGAGCCGTAAGTCGTACCGCTGGTCCCGACTTGGACTCCGCCAAGGCTGTTGTTTTGTCCGTATCGGACCATTGGCTGATTAGGCATCTTCGGTTCCTTCTTCAGAGAATTGAACAAGCATGGCTTGCAAGTAATGGCTTGGGGTTGGGACAGTTGTTCTAGTGCTTGTCAGACTGTCCGTTCCGGTTGTAGTAAAGTATGGGTTATTAGTCAAGGCTTCCCCAACAACAAGGATACTCAACACGCGCCCCGTTGACCCCACGTTAGCCAGTGTACTTTCTGGCTTGAATGACAGTTTAAGTTCGCCAAGCGGTACAATGGGAAGGCTGATGTCTGTTCCTCTGGTGTCTTTAACTTCTGCGGCGGATGTCTTATATCCGTCAGCAGTGTACACAACCAGCGGAGCACAACCACGAGTCTGTCCTTCCAGTCTGACCTTCCTAAGCGTCTTACTGGTGAACGGATTCTTGAGGTACTGGTAGTTGATGAGAGAGTAGTGAGGAATGGCTTG
>CAZBRN010000125.1:0-1004 GCA_964494545.1 uncultured Candidatus Saccharibacteria bacterium
TTCTCCAAGGCGTCTACGGCGTCGTCTATCTGCTGCTGTGGGTAGGCAGCGAGCGGCCCGTTCGGGTCAGGGGTAAACGCCGCCGACTTGGCGTAGGGATAGAGCGCCAGCTTCTCGTCGGTCACCGGCCAGCCGCCAACCTTGTAGGTTGTCGGGTCATGACCGTCCCCTGAGAAATCCTGAGCTATGTTGTCCCCCACGTCGCCATTCACCTGGTTGAGGACACGGTTGACGACTTCGGCATGAGCCACGGGGACGGCGAGGCAAACGTACTGTGACATGGGGGGCTCTCCTAGAAGCTGGCGCCGCACTTGGCCTTGAACAGGGCTTCGAGGTTCGCAAGCTCGGCGCCTGTCGCGAGACGATTGACGATCAGCAGCGCATGGAGGCGCTTCACGGTAGTGAAGCCTACAGTGGCGTTGCCGAGGATTTGGGTGTTGGCGCCTTGGTACACCGACGAGATGGTGAAGCGGTCAATCTCGGCGCCGTTCAGCCGTTCATAGCTCTGCTCGCTGCCCGAGCCGCCGACATACGTGAAAACGAAAGGCGTCCCATTGCCTGGGGTCAACTTCAAGGCGGCGCCCCCGCTGCCTGCCCCGTTTGTGGTCCCATTCAGGAATGGGTTTATGTCGCCGTTTGACTGGCTGCTACTGTCATTCTGGTTGACGCCGAACGTCAGCCGCCCAGCTTGCCCAGCAGCATACTGGGCAAGCATAGCCCCCAAGGTGCCAGCGGCGAATTGACCCGCGATCATGATCGTGAACGGGGGGCTTGCCGATATGATGGCCGCCCCCAGGTCCATCACGTCATCGAGGCCATCGCCTTCGGCCCAGAACAGGCCGCCGCTCGACTTCCACGCAGGCTGAGAACCGGCGGTTCCTTGGCGGGCATAGTTGCCGTTGCCGGACTTGTCCGAGATGCGGCCCAAAGTGCTGACATTGGCCGTCGCCGCTATTGTGCCAGATGTGCCGGTGAACACGGTGGCGGCATCAGCAAGATCGAGA
>CAZBRN010000125.1:1014-2742 GCA_964494545.1 uncultured Candidatus Saccharibacteria bacterium
ATACGCACCACTTTCGCCAGCGAGAAACATCCTCTGGGCGGCGTCGCCCCCCCCGCCCTTGAGTAGGGCAGCAACTAGCAGTCGACGGTCCATCAGAGCGCCAGCGCGTGCAGCGTGACCGTGTAGACCCGCGCCGATGTCGGGGTATGCGCCCCAACCGTCACGAGGTAACCCCACAGGCTGCCGCTCTTCTCGAGCTTCACATGCTTAGTGAGATCGGCGGTCTGGACGTACAGCGATGCTCCAACATCAACAGGCGTTCCAAGATCGACATAGCCGAGATATGATGCGCGATCGCCAGACGGCAAATCCCAGGCTGTATTGTCGCCAAGCGCCGATGGCGGCGTGACGTTGTAGAGGTGCAGGCGATAGCTGGTCTCGCCAGAGATCACCGACGAGGCCTCGATCAACAGTTCGCACCCCGTGATGCGGATTGAACGGCCGACCGGCCCCATGTCGGTAAACTCGACTGCCGCTGTAGAGCCAGTGGCGGCACCGATTACGTCCCCGGCGCCATAGGCGTTCGTGTCGGCAACGCGAGTAATAGACACGCTGTCCGAGAAGCCGATCTTGTCAGCCATGGGCCGTTCCTTTCGCTAGTTCAGTCTGGCGTCGCAAACTCGAGCGGCACTTCGGACGTCCTACTGGCATCTGTGATCTCCTCGCAGAGGACGTTGGCGCTTAAGTGTGCGCCTTAGTGATAGCGACACTAACCAGCCGTTACCTGGCTGACGCAAACGAGGCTGCCGAGCAGGGCAAGACGGCCAAGGCCGAAAAGCTCTACGAAAAGTCCCAGTACTGGCTGGACAAGGCGAACGCCGCACGGGGTTGGGGGGAATAACCCCCCCCTTTCTGGCAAGCGCCAGATGGCTAACGTAATCCCGTTTGCGGACTGGCCTGACTTCTGTGTCCGCACTGGATGGGCACAGTGACCCCCGCAGACTTTGCCCGCTGGCGGGAACTGATGGGCCTCAACCGCACACAAGCGGCTGAGGCTCTAGGCATCTCCCGCAATATGCCTGCGAAGTATGAGGCAGGTACGTCGCCTATCCCGCTAACCGTTGCGCTCGCTTGTGCCGCGCGGATCAGGGGTATTGCCCCGTGGCCGGGGTGATTGAAGCCAAGCCCGTCCGAGCTCGTATCACGATGTCGTTTTTCGCTTGCATCCATCCGCTATCTGCGTATGATGGTTATATCGAAACAGGGAGACGACAGATGACCACAGACACCAGCCACCTCGTCGCCCTCTACACCAGGCTCAGCCATGAGCGCGAATACCTGGCGCAAGAAAAGACCGAAGCTGGCCGCGCGTTCCGCAATGTCTGGATCAAGCAGATAAAGTCCGAAATCGCAGACGAGGAAACCTTCCTCGGTATTGGCGCAGTCGAGTTGAACGACGACGAACTTCTAAAGGAACTAATGGCATGATGCCGACGAACGTCACTCCCGACAGATGCAATATTTGCGGTGGCCTGCTTTCATGGGGCCACGATCACAGAGACGACTTTACCGGGTTGGACGACGGCCCGTACCGCGAATCACGCACCAAGAAACGTCAACCATCTGAGATTGCCGACATCCGCCGTCGCGCATGGGAAACGCGCAGAACCAAATACGGCCCACGGGGGCACAAATGAGACAATTGGTGATCGATATAGGGTGCCAATACGGCGCGTCCGATGTGGCGAGTGAGGCGCATGTAGTCACAACGGCGACAGGCGTTCGTTG
>CAZBRN010000126.1:0-2738 GCA_964494545.1 uncultured Candidatus Saccharibacteria bacterium
GGGCATCAACTGGGGGAATCTGATCACGAAGCTGCCGCAGTTCATCGGCTATATCCAAGTGGTGGCCGAATTGCTCAAGCGCTTCCGGGCGCCGGCGGGGATGATGGCCGCGGCGGTCGTGATCCCGCCGATTCATGGGCTGGTCTATCGGCCGTTCAGCCGGGCGGCATAAAGGGGAGCACTGCGGAAGCGGGGCGTTGGATCGAGCTTGTCGCGCGATCGCGCCTCGCTTCTTTTTCTCGGGGAGGAAAGCGAAATGTTGACGGTGCAACAAAAAGCCGAGGTCGACGAGGCGTTGGTGGACTTCAATGAATGCCTGCGGCAGTTGCGGGGCATGGCCGAGGGCCGGACGCCGCTGGACGGGTTTCAGCATACGCTGTGCGATCTGTTGGGCTGCGTGAACGAGCGGAAGCTCAAGCCGTCGAAGGCGTTCAGGCGATACGCCAAGCTGGTGGCGGCGTTTGCGGAACTGGCCGCCGAGTGCGAAGAACGAAACGCGATCGCCGGTTCGGAATGCGATTGCGGCGTGTACGCGTTCAACGTGGCGGTGGCCCCCGTGACGATCGTGCTCAACGCGGTGCATTGCGGTTTCGAGATCGCCCGCGGAAAGGACATGCAGCCGTGAACGATTACGTTCTGCGGATCTCGGTTTCCCTGGTCGACGAAAATGGAGCGGCCAACAAGCACGCGACGTTTTGCCGCTGGGAGCGTTATCCGGCCTGCCCGCAAATCGGCTGGATTCTCTGGGACGGGCGGCCAGTGATCGGAATGGAAATGCGGACCGGTCTGTTCGCGGCGTTTGCCGACGTGGATGGATTTCGAGTGATGACAGAAGAAGCCTTTGAATACTGGTGCCGAACGCTCGCGCTCGATAACGGCTTCGTGCGTGAACACGAATTCAGAGACAACGCACCGCCGCGTTAAGAACGTCGAAGCTCTTGCACGAAGCCCGGACGCCGCTCATGCTTTGCGTGTGAGCGGCGTTTTCTTTTGGAGGGAGATCGGCATGGAAGACATGGGGCCAGTTTTTCACATCCCGCCCGTATACAACGTGATGGAAGTCTCGGGGACGCTCTCCGAGTTCGTCGATGGCGGCATTGTGCGTTCGAAGATCCCGGAGCGCTGGGAGTCGACGCTCGGCGAGGGCATCACGGCCGCCACGCTGGATACCGGCGTGGATAGCGCGCATCCCGATTTGAAAGTGAAAGACGCGATCGACTTCACGGGCGGGAAAAACCCGATGGACCGGCAGCGGCACGGGACGCACGTGCTGGGCCTGGGGAACATGCAACATAACGGCATGGTCGGCAAAGGCATCTGTCCGGCGGCCGACATGTACGGGCTCAAGGTGCTGGACGACTTCGGCAGCGGCACGGAAGCGGCGATCGTCAACGCGATCAAATGGTGCACGAAATTTAAGATCGACGTGATCAACATGAGCTTCGGCTCCACGTTCAAGAGCGAGGCCGTGCTCGCGGCGCTGTACGAATACGTCGAAGGCGGCGGCATTCCGGTAGCCGCGGCGGGGAACGACGGCCGTGATAAATCCAACTGGCCTGCGGCGGCCCCGTTCGTGATCTCCGTCGGGGCGGTCGATCCCTATGGCCGGGCGGCCCGGTTTTCTTCCTGGGGCGACGAAGTCGATATCGCGGCGCCGGGGACGGATATCGTGTCGGCCGCACCAGGCGGCGGGGCAATCAAGATGAGCGGGACCAGCATGGCGAGCCCCAACGTGGCCTGGACGCTGGTGCTCGCGAAGGCCTATCACAAGAAGATCGGGGAGAAGGCGAAGACGCCCCTACGCAACGTCACGGACGCCCTGGCGCTGTTGAAGGCTTCGGCCCAAAAACACCCGGACCCGGACACGAAACGCTTTGGCTTCGGCCTGGTGGACGCCAGCGCGATGCTGGCCTTCAACGACCCAGTGGCCGAAGAACCGCCGCCGACGCGGTTGAGCCTGTCGGTGCCTTGGATGGGCATTGTGATCGAGCAGCCGGCGGCCGGGGCCGAGACGCTGACGATCCGCAAGGCGTAGGCGGAAATTACCACGGTTTCTACTAAGGGGTGCCCGGTGGGCCTTCGGATTCTCTTGGCATGGACGCTACTGGCCTCCTACGCGCTCGCACAGGAGGGCCCGCGCGTGGTCTTCGATCAAACCCCGCTGTGGGCGATTCAGGCCGCCCTGCAGGACGCCAAGGGCCTTCCGCCGGACGTGGCGAGCCGTTCGCGGTACGTGTGGCTGCGTAGCGGAACGCCCGACGAACTGGCCACGCTGGCGTTCGTGATCAATTCGAGCCTCGCGCGAATCCCGATTACGGTCATGCCGGTGGCCAGCGCCGCCGCGGTGCCGTTTGCCGGCGGGCGGATGGTCCGGCTGGACTTCGGCCTGCTGGCGACCGACGTAGACCGGTTTGCGAATCTGGCGGCGACCTGGGAGCGGCTGTCCGACGTCGACCGCGATTTCGGCACGGTGCTGGTCGATGATCAGATCGTGACTGTCCCGCGTTTCAAGCACACTGACGGAAAGTTCTACACGCGGCAGCACCGGATCACGAAAACCCGCGTGAATCCATGGCCGCAATGGGCCGAGCTCTCGTCGGTGCTCGGGGGCACGTTGGTCCCGGTGATTGATTGCCGCGAGTTGCGGGAGACGGCGCTCACGACGCTCGACGGCGGGCTGTATTACGAATTCCGGGGTATCGCCCGTGGAACAACACTCAAGGAATACCTCGCGTTAC
>CAZBRN010000127.1:0-2716 GCA_964494545.1 uncultured Candidatus Saccharibacteria bacterium
TAAATAATCTTCAGGAGTTTCATAAGCTCAGTAACTTATGCTTATAGCTATTATTCAAAATAAGAATGATAAAGCTAAGACTTCTAATTTAGTAACTATCGACATATAAAAGATTAAAGATAAATTAGAATTTCAACAATCTGTTGAGTTCTGCGGGGTCTTCATTTAATAAACAATATTCTCCACTATAGTTTATATTACATCAATTGATACCGTAATCAATAAATGCTCAACAATCTGATTCGTATTTGTAATCCTCTGCGAATCAATCAAATATATTGATTGTGTCGGATTGAATACAAGCAACACTTACCTTTGTTTTTTTTGTATCAATTCAAGTATCAATTCAAGTATTATCTCACTTAAGAGCATCTAGGTATGCTTTACCAGCATTCTTGATTCTTTCGTTCTTTAGTTTTTCTTCTGTCGCAATTTGGATTATCTCTTGTTTTTCTATAATAGTCTTCTCGCTTTGTTTTATTTGTTTCTCTACTTGGCTTGTCACTCAAGAACATCAACTTATAACAACAGATAGGAGTAATACAGTGAATAGTTTAGCAATGCTTCTCCATTGTCTTATGGTGCATTCTCTGCTCATTATATCTGCTAACCGTTGTTTGCCGTTGTTTTTCTTTCTAAATCGGAACATGTTTTTAATTAAAAAATAAAATTACATTCTAATTGCATTATATAAGTTTGTTAAATTAACCCGTTCCCAATTAAGGGAACGGACTACCTCTTATGGGAGATGGTTATGTTGTGGTGTCGCTAACCCGTTTTGTTTTGATTTCACAAATTTGTGAAATCAAATATGATACCTACACAAAGTATATAGACCAACATCACCTTTCAGAAGGTCGCTCAAGGCATCAGTAATCAACTGAATCATCATCACTATAGTGTAAGTTTATGTAGGGTGTTGCTAACCTCTAGAATTTCTCGTCTTCTTCATTCTCTCTCATAGCTTCTTGGTATTCTGGACTAGACATTATTTTCTCTTTCATTTTTTCTCCTAGACCATCAAATACTTTCTTATCGAACTTGTCTAAGTCTAACGTAAGTGTGGTATTAACCATAGGCGCTAATTGTACTCACTTAGGTAATCCTGCGACTTGTGTAATATTACTATATTCTCCATTCTTTACTACAGTCAATGAGCAAGGAGAGCCTACTAATTTGTTAAAATCAATCAAATAGTAATCATCATCTGTTGGCGTTCATTTGTATAATGCTTCAAATACAGGTCTGAATATAGCTCTATCACTAGTGGACAGAGTGTATTCAGAATAGATAATCTTTGGTCTGTCTTCTCAGTCATCTCATTTGTAAGTCTCTCATGGGATCTCAAAAGCTAGTTTTACCTTTCTTTTAGGGTCGGGGTACTTTGGATTCATACTTGGTTGAGTACCAAGGTCGACAATCATTGTGCAATAACCTAGATGTGTTCCAGCGGGGATATCATATCTCCCATCACTAGTGGTTTGTTTAATTGTTGGCATAGTATATAATTTAAAATATAAAACTAAAATGGAATGCTGTCTATACTGTCTTGTCTACTTCATACCATATTTATTCTCTTGATGTCTTGGCTTTCTCTAATCATATGTAGTTTGAGTATGCTCTCGCTAAATCTTCTGAAAGCATCATATTTCTTTTGTTTGTTTCATAGTTCAATCTCTTGGAGTTTCAATTGTTGTGTTTTATCTAATAGTTCAAAGTCAGCGTGTTTTTCTGCCTCAACATTTGAGCATTTCTCCTTAGACAGCTTGTAAGCATTATAGATATGCTGATACTCGTTATCTAATCCTAGTTTATCCTTCAAATGTTGGTTCCATTCATCCGCTAATCATATCGATAGGTCAAGCAACAGGCTTTCTCGGTCTTCATACAGGCTTTGACTTGGTGCCACTTCTGTTGCTAGCTTTCTTCTTAAGTTGTCTAATCCTATTAGACTTCTTGCTGTTGTTTCCATTTGCTAATAATTGCTTAAGGTTAAATTGTAGTGATACTATATCATTTCTATTTTGTCTTTCCATTTCTTCCAACATACCATCAGTGTGTCATCTGTTATACTCTCGTCTCATAGTGTTTTCGATTCGCTCTACTAGTTCGTCAATCATAGTATCAGGTCAATCCATTCAGAGTAGTCTGATAGTAGTTAGAGCTGATTTGATAAAGTCTTTATCTGTCATAATGTCAATAATAATAATCTTAAATAAATAATCTGTAATATGATATATTTCTTATAATAGGCTTTTCACCGCCTGCTAACTTTTAGTTTGATCTTGATTTTTTAAAAGTGTTAATTACATATACATTTGTCTGGTCTGGCCGTGGTCCGAGAGTCGCTCGAGTCAACTCAGTCAATCTTGTCAATCTTATCAATCTTATCTTATTAGAGATATACTCTCTAACATAAACTATAATATAATAGTAGATATTACATCTATTATAATAGTACAATTCTTAAAAAGACGAGGATTGTTTTTTTTTATTCTTTCTAGTTCAATTAACAATAGCTCAACATCTTTCAACTCACCTTTAAATGACACTTGTTTTGTTTGTTTGATTTTTGTTTGTTTCATTTTTTTGTTGAATAATAAACTGGTCTACTTTTTCTCTGAATTCAGAGAACTTATTGTATAGGAATCTGAAATTTCTGTTATTGGTGTCTTCAATCATTCGTTTGGGTAGTTTCTTAGCATATTGGTTTTGG
>CAZBRN010000128.1:0-2707 GCA_964494545.1 uncultured Candidatus Saccharibacteria bacterium
TCGTCGGTGGCGTTCTCGGTGATGCTGTCGAAGTCGGTGGTGCCGGGGGTCAGCTGGAAGCCGCCCGACGTGTAGCCGTTGCCCGCCGCGATCTCGGTCAGTTGCGAGAGCGTGTTGATGTCGGCGGTCGGGGCGGTGGCGCTGGTGACGAGCGCCACGTAGTAATTCGTCTTCTCCGCCACGTTGCGGAAGACGGTGTTGAACAGGTGCCACTTGCCCTTGTTGGTGAATCCGGCTATGTCTGTACCCTCCTAGCCTCGCGGCCTATTCCGGTCGGCGCGGGCCAGATGCACCGCCGCCCGCTGCTGGTCCGTGCGCCGCTCGCTCTGCGCCAGCAACTCCCCCAGCACCCGGTCGCGCAGCCAGCCATACGGCACCTGCACGATGCTGGTCAGCGCGTCCGGCTCCGCGCAGTCGATCGCCCCCACCAGCCGCAACTGCTGCCCCGACCCGATCGCCCTGGTGAAGTTGACATAACGCAACTGGGAATCGAACGGGCGGTACGCCTCCGCGATGTCGGACCAGGGCCCGTCCGTCCCCCAGCGCACCTGCACCCCCGCCACGTCGCGCCACTGCGCGGGGATGGCGAGGCGGTAGCCGCCGTCCGTGGTGAAGTTCACCTCGTCGGCCACCTCCTGCGTCGGCGCGACCTCCCGCCACGCCGCCAGGATGGTCCGCTTCAGCTTCTGGAAGGGGATGCCCCGCCCGCGCAGGTTCAGCAGCAGGTAGTCGGTGCCGCTCCCGATCGCGTTCGCCACCGCCGTGGGGATGGTGAACGTGCCCGACGCGCGGGTGAAGGTGACGACCGGCTGCGGGTTGCGGTCGGTGATCGCGCCCGGTTCGAGGATCAGCAACTCGCTCCCGACCCACTCGGTCGTGCTCAGGCTGCTGTTGGCGCGCGTGCTGTCCACCAGCGTCGTCGTCGTCCCCCCGGTCGCCGTTCCGAGCAGCCCGTCGTCCAGTTCCACCGCCAGGTCCACGATGCAGTCCCGCAGCAGGCGGTGGTGGGCGCTCGGGTGCCCCACCGTGAAGAGCACCGTCTGGTCGTCGAGCACGATGTCGCCCGACTCGTAGCTGATGCTGTCGGCCACGGCCTTGTAGAGCCCGCTGGCCGCCATCGCCGAGGCCGGGAAGGTCACGCCCCAGACGCCGTTGCCCCGGTGGGTCATCGCGGTCGGGCCGCTCGTCGCCGTGGTCGAGGCCGGGCCGTAGAGCGTGATGCTCCCCGTCACCCCGGTCGTCGCGGCCGACCCGGCGCTATCCCGCAGCAGGAAGCCGACGGTATGCGGTTGGCCCAAGGCGACGTCGGCCACCTACTTACCGCCGCACTTGTGGCCGGGCTTCATCGGCTTGCCGCACTTCTTGCACATCTTGGCTGCCATCGTCGCGCTCCTAACGGAAGAGTGCCCGCACGGCGAGCGTGAACGTTTCGTTGTCGTTGGTCGCGGCCTGCACCATCGTGTAGCGCACCCGCACGCGGTCGCCGAGGATGTGGCGCACCGCCCCCGCCGCCGCGTCCGCCGCCACGTCCACCGGCGCGGTCATCACCGACGCCTCGGGGGCGATGGTCGCGACCGCCCGGTCGGGTTCGCTGGTCCCGGTGCTCTGCGCGAAGTGGACGATGTTGATCCAGTTCGTGCCGCCGTCGAGCGAGGTGTCGATGAAGAGGTCCAGCGTGTCGCCGGCCTCGGTCGCCGCCGCCGTCAGGTGGTACTCGAAGGTCGCGGAGCGGTAGTACCACGTCCCGGTCCAGGTGGCGGCGACCACATCGGCCGCGTCGGCGGTGATGACGCCGCTGTACGATTCGCGGCGCGGTACATAGTCGGGCATGGCCTATCCCTTCTGGTGTATGGTCTGCCCCGCGTCCTTCTTGGCCTGCCAGATGGTGCGGTCCTCGTCGTCGCGGCGCGGCTTCAGCAGGTGCGTCGGCGTCCGCTGCGGCCACATGATCTTGCCGAACGCGACGGGCGAGGCGAACGACGAGAACGCCCGCCGCCCGCCCGCCCCGCACTCCGGGCAGGCGCTCGTCTTCGGCCCGTGCATCGTGGCCCAGTCGTCCCAGCGGAAGTCGCACGCGGGGCACGCGAAGCCGTAGAGCGTCCTGCTCATGCCTTCTTCTTCGCCTTCTCGACCGGCTCGCCGTCGATGCGCGCGGCCTCCGGGTGCTTCTCCAGGTCGATCGCGCTGCCCGCGACCGGCTCCGGCGCGTTGTTCGAGCGCGCGGTGTCGCGCTGCTCTCGCAGGCGCTGCTCGGCCAGTTCGTCGGCGGCTACCTCGTCGGCGCTGCGGTCGTCCTGCACTTGCTCCCTCGTCGGGTGAAATTCCTGCGCGTTCGTCCCCGAGCGCACCGCCGCCGCGTCCTCGCGCTTCTGGCGAATCTGCGGGCTCTCGACTTCCTCGTGCTTCGGCTTGTCGGCCTCGGGCTGCCCCTTGGCGTTCAGCGCGGGCACCGGCTCGTTGCCCTTCGTTTCAGAAAGCGCGGAACGGGTCGCGGCTGACTGCTTGGGCGCGTTCGAGTTCTTTGGCACGAACTTTCTCCCTTCCTTCGCTGAGGCGGTCCCGGCCCCGGAAGGCCGCCGCCTCCTCTTCTCGCTTGCGCCGCAGGAGCGCGGCGCGCTGCTCCGGCGTCTCATACTCGTAGTCGCAATAGCCCGCCGCGCGGATCGCCAGCAGCTCCTCCGCGAGCAGGTTGTTGTCGGTCTCGTAG
>CAZBRN010000129.1:0-2681 GCA_964494545.1 uncultured Candidatus Saccharibacteria bacterium
GCCATCGCTTCGCGCTCGGCAATCGCCTCGAGGTCGGCGGGAGGCAGCGAGTACAGGTCGGTCGGGCTCCCGGTGCGGATCTCCTCGAGGTACGCGATGACCGATGAAGTTTCCACGACTGGCGATAGTCTTGTCGTTTCACCGCCCATCTTCCCTTCTTCTGGGTCGTACGGAAGTTCCTCGGTCACAACCTCGACACCGTCAGGCCGCTTGGCCGCAAGCATGTCCTTGATTTGCTCGACGATCATCGCGTCGTACTGATCTCGCGGCTTGGTCAATCCAGAGGCAATGCCGATCGCTTTGTCGAGTTGCCGGTTGCGTTCTTCAGCGGGTTCAAGTGCGGTTCTCGCAATCGCGTCCCAGAACTCAGGCATGGAATCGCGGATTGCATCCGGTACTCCACGCAGCGGTCGGTTGTCTTTTGCTCCGACCATGAACTCAAACACGATGCGACGTTGCTCGCCCGTCGCACTCGCGGGGTCGGCAGCTACCGCCTCAAACGCATCGACGTGGTGCTTCTCGTTACGCACGGCATCAAGTCGCGTCGTCGCCCAATTCTGAATCGCGCTCTGCACGAACGGCGGAAGTTCGTCGAACGGAATCCTCTCGACCGTCTTTCCGTCGATGACACCCGACTCGAGCTTCTCGCGAAGTCCAGCCGCGTTGTACACCTTCGTGATTTCAGTCTGGGCGCTGGTGATCGGCTTATTGCGCTGCTTGTAATACTCTTTCGCCTTGGCCTCGAGTTCGGCGATGTACGTCTTTAGGCTCTTGACGTCGAGCCGCGTCTTCTTGCCCTTGCGTCGCGCATCGAGTTGCTCGCGGTACTCGAACAGCTTCCGCTTGTCTTCCTTCTCCTCCTGGGATGGCGGTGCTTGCGACTCGCGGATCGCCTGCTCCATCGACACCTGTCGGTCTGCCAGCGTCCAGTTGACGAGCGACTCGTAGAGATTGGCGATGTCGTCGGTGACGTCCAGCTTCAGTCCCGCCGGCAAGACAGACCGGAAGAATCGCCGGAGCATGTTCGCCAGTCGCGCGAACGTCGAAGCCACCTTCGACCCCTTCTTGCCGCCAGCCTTGAGCCACCGCAGGAATCCATCGGTGAACTTGTCGTGATTCTCCTGCGTCCACACTCCGTCCGTAACGCCAGCAAACGTCTCTGCTGTTCGCATGTCCTCGGGCGTGAGTTCGTCACGCCAGATGCCCGCGAGTTCCCGCATGAAGTCGTTGACGTTGGCGCCCTTGAACGCACGGATAATCGCTCGGCCATCCTCGGTGACGTCGGTGATCGCGCGCCGCTCCCCCTCCTCGTCGACATACTCCAGCCCGGCGACGCGGTCCTTCAGGTACTCGTCGAGGCGTTGCCCGCGGCGAATCGAGCGGCCGGAGATCGAGGCGATGATGAGGTCGCGTTGATCTTGCGAGAGCGACGGCACCTCGGCAAGACGGGCTCGTAAGGCAGACGCCTCCGACGCGTTGTCGAGCGGAGCGCGGACGGTGCGTCGCATGGGCGTCGGTGGATCGCTGGTAGCACGCTTGTCTTCAATTGCGACGGATGGCGTCCGCGGAGCATCTTCTGCGGCGGCATCGTTCGCCATGTCCTGCGAAAGACTCCACGGCTTGAGGACGTACGCGACGTCGTCGACCGGAAGGTTTGCCACGACATACGCGACGGCGCCGCGGTTGATTTCGTCCACGTCAGCTTTTGACGTCCAGCCGCTTGCGATCGCATATCGCTTTGCAGAGTTGATCGCTGCGAGCGAGAGCTGATTGTCGACGGTCATGTCAGATGGGTCTTTGCCGATCTCGCCAGAAAGGCGGATCATGTGCATGCCCATTTGCTCGCCGAGGCTTCGCGGTGAGTCAGCGGCCTGCGCCGTCGCGTCGAGGAACGCGCGAATTACCGCCGGATCTGGAACGTCGCTGTTGAACAGGATGTCTTGCTGATCTTCCGTCAGCGAGTCTTCCATCGCTTGCCGTTCGGCGGATGCCTCGTCAGCACCCTGTGGATTCATCGTGTCAGATGATCGCCGAACGAGCGTCTTGTACTTACGCGCGCCAGCTTTCCCAAAGACTTTCTCGTAGATGTACTCGTCGCCTCGAATGGCAGACGCAAGCTCGCTCGACAGTTCGTTTCGATCCATGTCCCAATACGACGGACCCGTCGTGTTCTTCGACGGCTTCTCAGGTGGAGATGATTTAGTCGGCGTTCCGCTTGAGGCGCGCTCCCTCGATCGACGCCGCTTCCATGCCTTTATCATGACCGGATCAGTCATGTCCGCCGGCGGTTCATCCGAGTCCACCTCTCCGCTCGGCTCGAGCGGTGCAGGCTCCGGCGGTGGAGGCGGCGTCTCGGTGACGGGCTGGTCGACGGGAGGCGTCGAGCCTGCATCGCTGACTTCGACGATCTGATTACCGGCGTGCATGCCGCGGTACGACTCGACGCCGTCAGCATCGTCTCGCTTCCAAAGCTCGAGCGGGTACTTGCCTACCGCCGGCGTCGTGGAGAACGGGACGTTGCGAACGGACCCAGCGCCGCGGCGCCCGGCTTGGACCCACGTCAGAGTCGCCTTGTCTCCATGAATCTCGACTCGCGGTTCAGATCCGTCCGGCATCGTCAGTCCGGCGCTGCTTAATCCAGAGCCCTCGGTGTCGAGGTAAATCGTTCTGGCCGATCGGTC
>CAZBRN010000130.1:0-2680 GCA_964494545.1 uncultured Candidatus Saccharibacteria bacterium
CATCAGCTACCTTCCACTTCTCTGTTTCTTTTTTGACTGTTTCGTAGTTGGTGGAAGAGGGCATATTAGTTACCCTAGATAGATCTAGTCTAGTAATATCTCCGTTATTTTGTTTAACTACATAAAGATTATCACTTATCTTGGACGATGTTTTGTCGGACGACCTCAACTTATCTTTAGCACTATCAATCTGCCACTCTGGCACTACTTTTTTGACAGATGTTTCTGCAGCTCCAGCCTTGCCAGTTACTCGCTCCATGAGGCTAGGCACTGGTTGTTTCTCTGGTGCAGGCTTAGAACTTGATGGGTAAGTGGTTTTGCTAAATCTTCTAAGGATTGTCTTTTCATTATCAGAGACTGACTCTCCCCTACTTACTTTATTCATAACTTCTAGCATCTGGGCGGGGATCTTGGAGTATCCTGCTAGGTACCCCTCCATTAAGTTTTGTACTTTGAGAGGTGAGGTATTAAGCACTGCTCCAATCTTCTGATACATCTGAGGAGTAAACTCATACGTTTGTTGGTATGGTAATTTGCTCTGTAAGTAACTAGGGACAATATCTTTATTTTGCTCTTTTGAAGCATCGTATTTATAAAATGATTTATTAAGTAGATTCTCAGTGATAGGTTTAATAGCTTGAGGTAGGTTTTGACCGATTGTTTTAATTCCAATCTCTTTAAGACTTGATCCCTCGCCTAGAACGGGCAGAGTTCCGGATAGGGTTCTTAGAGCCATTTCTTTGAATGATTGTGGGTCGTTACTAAAGGCAAATTCTAGGAACGATTGAGTAGGGTTTGTAGCAACTGGCATAATATTGCCTTTGGGGATGGTTTTATAGTTGACTGTCCCATCACTGTTTCTACCTGTAATAAAGACAAAATTAGCATCTTTTTCGTACTCTGGGATCTCTTTATATTCCTCTGGGTAGTTCATTAGGTTATACATCGTCGAGACTACTTGAGGAGCTACTGCATATGTTGCAAGAGTAAAGGCTAATTTACCTGGACTATTCTTTGCTGTTCTGACTAATTTATCAAACCCCTGCACCCCAACGTTTAAGAACGGAACGATAGAGTTGGCAACTTTCATCTTTGATCCCATGCGGGCAAAATCTACTGTTGCGTCCCTTGATTCCATTGCAGAGAGTAGTTCATTGCCTGTTTTTTGGTAGGCTTTCTTAAAGAGTCCAACGCGGGTTGGTTGTTCTGAATATTTACCTAAGAAATCAAGAGAATCCCCTAGCCAGCTAAATAACTTTTTCTTCTCAACTTTTTCGTTAAACAAAGCACTAATTTCTTTCTTACCAGACAACTCTCCTAGATCAATCTTCGCTCCCGATGACTCCCACTTCTTATAGACATCGTCATTAGTTAGCATTGACTTAAGACCCGATACAAAATCAACAAAAGGAATGTATCCATATTTAGAAGCAACTGCAGCGTCTAGTTGATCTCTAATAATGTTGGGTAGCATAAATTCAGGGTTACGACCCGTTGCTCCCTGTCTTAGTAGCGCGGCGGGGGCTTGTAGTACCTTGAGAATGACGTTCATCGATTCTTCGTTTACTCCCTTGGCAGTCTCTGCAATCTCTTGACCAACTTGCCAGTATTCTTTTTTACCATCTCTCCATATAGTAATAGTGTCTGGTGCAGACTTAGATACTTTAGTAAACCCTAGATCTGGGGATATTTTTTGGAGATCTATTAACGATTGAGCTACCCTATTCTTTTCAATGGCTGCACGTTGTCTAAATGTATTTACAATAATTGACTCAACCGGTGACTCAATCTGTCTAGTTGATCCCTTTATTTTAGAAATAGGGGATGTCCCCTGCATTGTTTTGCGAGTTGGTAATCCTAGATAGTTGTCCATCTCATCCTGTACTCTGTATAGAGGAGCGTAGTCTGGGTTCTGAGATTTAATACTGGCTACAGCTTCTGGTGATAAGAAGCCTGCTTGTGCAATTTCGTTTAGTCCCTTGTCTTGATAGGAGTACATCTTCTGAGCTACACCACTGATCTCTGGGTACTTAGACTCAAGAGCTGAGACTACTTGACCTGCTTTTACAGGATCAGTCCCGTAAATATCCCTACCTGCTTTACCAAATCCTGCCATACGCTTATTAGCAAGGTATACATCCATGTCTGATTTAGGAATGTTTAGAGTCTCCATTTCTTTTAAGATTGGATTAAGTTCTGTTCTAAATCGTGCATCAGCTATCCCGCCCGCGCCCGTAAGACGACGCACAAGGTAGGTAGGATCATTCTCTGGTCTTAGTTCTGCGCCTTGCATCTTAAGCGTCTTCTTGGCAGTTTCTGAGGCTTTAGTTAGGGGATTGTATCTATCTACCCATTGAGTGTATAAACCATCTAGTGATTGCTTTAAACTTTTTCCCTCTGGTTCAGGTGTAGATCCTATCTGCTTGCGCGCTTCCTGTATAATAGACTCTGATGGTTGATCTAATTGTGTTATCTTACGGACTGTTCGGATTGTTTGTGATACAGGTTGGGGTGTGGTGGATGTTTCGAGATTACTTGAAACCCTGGGTTCAGATAATATGTTTCCCGATTGCGTACTTGGTTGGAGTGTTTGTTCTCCTGTGGTGAGTCTTTCCTTATATACCTCTTTCAGTGGTCTGCGGATAGGAGTGACTTTTTTAACGTCAGACAATCCACCTTG
>CAZBRN010000131.1:0-2641 GCA_964494545.1 uncultured Candidatus Saccharibacteria bacterium
CCATACGTGGTTTTTAGAGTAGTAGACACGATCCCCGCGCAAGTAAAGGACGGCGCAAGTTTAAATAATACCTACAACATAGAGGTGATGAGCTTTGCCAAGTCGTTTGCAAGTGCACAAAGCATAATCGACGCATGCCATACGCAACTAGACTACTGGCAAGGCACAAGCGGCGGGGTAACGGTAAGACATTGCAAAGTTGACAGCAGGGGCAATATGCCTTTTATCCCTGAACAGGAAGTTTTTAGCGCGGTATTGCAAGCCCGCGTATTTACCTATAATACTTAATTTTTTAACCCAAACAGATTAAGACATGACTACTGGAATAATTGTAGGGGATTACGCGAGGTTCTACATCGATGATGAGCCTATTGGCTATGCAACCTCTTGTACCCTTGACTTTACGCGTGAAACGCGCCAAACGCTACACAAAGACAATTACACGGGGTCGACCGGGTGGGCCTCGTCTACCCTTGGCACGGCGTCGGGTACATTCTCCGGCGAAGCCTTCTTCTCGCAAGATGGCTATAATACCGGCACACACTTAAGCCCCTTTGATATTTTCGGCCTATTGTCGGCAGGTACGGGGGTAACGGTTCAATTCCGTATACCGCCTGCAATAGACGGCCTGGATGACAAATACTGGGAGTTTAGCGCATACATAACCGCGCAGTCTATTAGCGCTCCGACAAACGACAACGCGACCATGAGCTTTTCCGGCATCATGTTTGGCGAACCCGACGTAATTACGGTTACGTAAAAGAGCTTCTCACTCACTACCGCAAGGGCGAATTTCAGGGAGGGGAACCCTTAGCCCCTCCCGCATTTTACACCAAAAACAGCTAAATACTATGATTTACATTCAAGCGGGCGGAAAAAAGCGCCCTATCCACACGGGGTCTTATATGCTTAATCAGTTTTGCAAAGCCAACGGCATGACCCTGGAACAGTTGGGCAAAGACTTTGAAACAACAGTGGCCAGCTCAACGGAGCGGGCTATTTCTTTTTTATACCATGCTTTTGTTGACGGCTGCCGGGTAGATAAAACGCAACCCGAATTTGAAGAAAGCGACGTTTGGGATTGGATAGACTCTGACCCTGAAATTGCAGGAAAGGTATATGAGGCATTTGCTAAGTCATTACCTCAAAACGGATCGGAGGCAAAAAAAAAGAAAGCGACAGCGAAGCCCTGACCTGGGAACGCTTGGAAGGATTAGCCATTGGCGTATTGGGGATGGGGTTATGTGATTACATGGATAGCGAGCTATGCACCCTGTTTAACGCCATTGAAGCCTACTTTGAAGTAGAAGAAACCCGACAGCAGCAAGAATGGGAGCGCACCCGCTGGCAGGCAACCACGCTGGTAAACATACAGCTAAAGCGAGGCGACCGGATGAAAGTAACGCAGCTTTTACCTTTGCCCTGGGATAACCAAGAAAAGTTACAAGTATCCCGACCGCTGACATACGAAGAACAGAAGGAACGCTTTGAAAAGATTGACGCGTTTATGAAACAACGAAAAGGCACAAGCTAATGGCAATAGGCGATCTTAACGTAAGGATAGGCGCAACGATCAAAGGGCTTCAAGCCGGCTTGAAGTCGGCAGAGCGGGAGTTAAAGACGTTTGCCCGGCAGACTAACAACCTGGGCAACTCCCTAACGCTTGGCCTATCTGTTCCACTCGCTGGCGTCGGTGCCGCTGCCGTTCAGGCGTTCGCCCAGTTTGAGGGCCTTAAAAACGGCCTTACCGCTATCGCTGGCAGCGCACAAGAAGCGGAGGCGCAACTCACGCGCCTTAGGAAAATCGCTTTGCAGCCGTCGGTTAATTTAGAGCAAGCAGTCAAAGCGTCTATTCAACTTCAAACAGTCGGTTTTGAGGCCAAAGAAGCGGAGAATGCAATTTCACAGTTTGCGAAGGCTTCTACTTTGTCAGGGGCGGGTGCAGAGGGATTGGCTGGTATTGTTAAGCAGATTACGCAGATCAATAGCAAGGGCAGGATATTAGCAGAGGATTTAAATATCATTTTAGCAGCAACGCCAGCTATCGGACTTGCCTTACAAGATGCGTTTGGTACTACAAATGCGGAGGCTATCCGGGCAACTGGCATTAGCGCCAAAGATTTCACAGATCAGCTTATCCGTGCAATAGAAAACAGCGAGCAACTCCAAGCCGCGCAGGGGGGCCTATCAACGCAAATCGAAAACTTTGGCATTGGGTTAAAGGAAAGCGGGGTGGCTTTAGGCGAAGCGATAGCCAAAAGCATCAACCTGGGGGCTACACTGGAAAAACTCACGGGCTTTGTCAATAAGGTAGTCGAAGGATTTAAAGCGCTCACACCTGAACAACAAAAAGCAATCGTACAAATCGGGCTTTTGGTTATCGCTATCGGCCCGGCTATCAAAGTAATATCTTTGCTCGCATCCGGCATAACCGCCCTACTTAGCCCTATCAATTTGGTAATTGCGGCTATTGTAGTACTTGCCAGCGCCTTTATTTATGCCTACAATACCAACGAGCAATTCCGGGGCGGTGTGCTAGGTTCTGTGGCTGCCATTGGCGAAGTCATAACGATTTTCAAAGAGGCCGCGCAAGCCCTGGCAAACGGATTTAAGCAGATCGGCGAAGGTGACTTTTCCGGGG
>CAZBRN010000132.1:0-2636 GCA_964494545.1 uncultured Candidatus Saccharibacteria bacterium
AAGTAGATGATGGATCAAATAGTTGCAAACATAAGCGTTTAGGATTACAACAATAGCAGGGGGATATATGAAAACGAAACAAACTAACACAATACAAAAATCATGGGCAGCTCTTGGACTCGCCAGAATATCAATTGGGCTTATTTTTCTGTGGGCTTTTTTCGATAAACTATTTGGTTTGGGTCATGAAACCTGTCGAGATCCGAAAACAAACATCGTGACAACAATGTGCGAAAAAGCATGGGCAAATGGTGGCTCGCCTACCGATGGTTTTTTGAAGTTTGCCGCCAAAGGCCCGCTCAAGGATTTCTATAACGGGCTCGCCGGTAACAAATTTATTGCCATCTTATTTATGGCTGGGCTTCTGTTGATCGGGGTAGCGTTAGTGTCGGGCATCGCGACAAAACTGGCAACACTGAGCGGGATGGTATTGCTACTTATGATGTGGAGTGCTGTATTGCCGCCGGAAAATAATATTATCCTCGATGATCACATTGTATATATCTTTGTACTTCTGGCAATTTTCTTCGGTAATGCTCAGCAACGGTTTGGTCTTGGTGCATGGTGGAGTAAACAACCGCTCGTCCAAAAATTCCCAATTTTAGGATAGTCAAACTACTTCTTACAAACAGGGCATTGCTCTTCGAGATCATCAAATTGTCGCCACGTCTGAATTGATTTACGAAGACCCATGACGTGTGCGTAGCCTATGAGGTCCGCGGCTTTTCGAAATAAATGCGCAATATAGCCACTAAAAACCAACGGGCCGTATTGCATAATGGCCCAACTGCCACCAGCAGGCACCACATAAGCCGGTCTGCGAGGATGATAAATGTTCGGTGTTCGGCCTTTTAGCTCGGCCACAATAGTTTTTGCAGCGTATTCAGCCTGGTGCACAGCAGTTTGAGCCATACCACTGTATTTGGTTTCGGCGTTATCACCAATTACAAATACATGAGGATCTACCCGCAGGAATGCGTCAACGACTATTTTATGGCGTTTGCTAAATTCAAACTGCTCGGCATTGTCTTGATAAAATCCATTGTTTGCCATACCGGCAGTCCAGATCACCGTATGGGATGGAATACTTTTGCCACTGACGTGTAACGAGGTTTCTGATTCAGATTCTACCGTTTTGCCGGTCATTACTTTGACGCCAAGTTTTTGAAGGCGACGCTTAGTCAGTCGAGAAGCACGTGAGCTCATAATAGGCAGCAGTCTTGGTGCTGCCTCGATAAGCTCTAAGTGGACGGTCCGTTTTTTAATATGATGGTTCCGGGCCAAAACGCGTAAGTAACTTGCAAGTCCTGCAGCCAGCTCTATTCCTGTCGGACCACCGCCAACAACCACATAATTGCGGTCGAGTTCATGATCATCTGCAAGTTCATTGTGAAGATGAGTCCGTAGTTTATTGAGCGAATGGATATCTTTAATGCCATAGGATAGCTCGGGAAGACCTGGTATGCCGAAATATGATGTTGCGACACCCATAGATAAAATGGCAGTGTCATAGGGCACATCGTGGCCGTTGTTGAGATGTAGATTTCTCGTTTTTCGGTCGATGTGGGTAACCTTCGCGTGTATGAATTCTACGTTTTTAGGTAGAATTTCTTGTAATGGTATCAGTGCGACTCGCCTACGGTAACCGGTTGCTACCCGATATAATGCTGCCGAATATCGGTATGTTTCGAGATCACTAATAAGCGTAATTTTTAGCCCCGCGTGTTTGGATAATTTACGAGCAGCCACCACGCCGCCAAAACCGCCACCGACTATTACTATTTTTTTCATTCGTCTGTCATCTCTATATTAGTTAGTGTTAGAATAAGCATAAATGGAAACGCTCAAAAACGAAATTAAAAAAATGTTTTCAGGTGATATAGATGATACTCCGGCCACACTTGATGCCTTTAGTCACGATGCTAGTATGTTCGAGCTCCGGCCTGAACTCGTCGTTTCTCCAAAAGACAGTAAAGATATCCAAGCAATCGTAAAATATGTCGCTGAAAACAAAAACGGAGCCAATCACCTATCTATCACCGCCCGATCTGCGGGAACCTGTATGAGTGGTGGCGCCATTAACCAGTCGATCATACTCAATATGACGAAGTATTTTAATACAATCAGTCATGTTTCATCCACATCCGCCCAAGCACAACCAGGTGTCTATTATAGAGACTTCGAAGTTGAAACCTTCAAGCACGGTGCGTTGATGCCCAGTTTCCCGGCTAGCCGAGATCTCTGCACTATCGGCGGGATGGTCGCCAACAATAGTGGTGGCGAAAAGTCATTACAGTGGGGCAAAACTGAAAAATTTGTTGAAGAGCTAAAAGTTGTTTTTGCAGATGGAAATGAATATACCGTCAAGCCACTGACGAAATCAGAACTAGATAAAAAAATGGCCCAAAAAGATTATGAAGGCTCACTTTACAAGCGAGTCTATGAACTCATCGAAGCTCACTATGACGAAATCAAATCTGCCAAGCCGAATGTATCCAAAGACTCTACCGCCTATCACCTATGGAATGTCTGGGACCGTGAAACTGGTATTTTTGACCTTAATCAAATCATTGTTGGGTCACAAGGGACACTTGGAATTGTCACAGACATAAAATTCCGGCTGATCCCCGCCCCTC
>CAZBRN010000133.1:0-2613 GCA_964494545.1 uncultured Candidatus Saccharibacteria bacterium
ATACACCATCAAAAATAGCATCCAACCCACCATCAGACGTGATGTTGCCGATGTTCACCGATCCAGATAGTGTGGGCGAAATCGCGCCAGTCGTTGAGAGGCCGACAATTTTCCCCCATGTCCACTTTGTCCCGCCAGAGAACATTCGGATCAAACGGCCAATATCAGTAGCAACAAAACCATTGGGGCCAACAGCGGCGCCGGGACTTACAACTTCCCACTTCGTCGGGCTTGACGCGGGGGTATTGCCCACGTTTTGATCCTCGATCGACCGATAATTTACGCCAGCATTCGTTACAAAATCGCCAATCGAATACGCGCGCGCAGCATCATACGCGGTAAAAGATAGGGACAAGTTGATTATGCCCGACACCGCGCTTGGTGTTGCAAGTGATCCTTCAACTGGGTCGAGATACGGTCCGTCCTTTATATTCGCAACACCGAGCGAGAACTCAGCGGGCGACCCATCAACCGGGGGTGTTGAAGTAAGCACCCGGGGGGCAGTGTCCCTTTGGAGCAGGACAGCAAAGTCATCAGTCTGCACCGATTGAACCTCCTGCCATGTTTCCCCATCGTAGGGCGTCTCAAAATCAAGAACGCGAGACGCATTCACCAACAGCCCGGTAAACGATCGTGTCGAAGCGTCAACTGGATCGTTCGTAACCGGATCATAAAGCTCAAACGTGGTACTGGTCAGCCGCGTCACTTTGAACTGTCGCTTCAGCAGCGTCCGCACAAGAAGTGTAGTCGCCACATCACTCGTAGTAAGTTGAACATCCGCGTCCGTTTGCCAGTCCCGTGCTGCTTCAATGGTCAACACCGCTGGCGACGTGGGGGACAAAGACACCACACCGACCGCTTCCACCAAAACAGGCGAAAGACTATCGTGCATCCGCAGGGCGCCGCTGCTGAACTCCATGTCGTATGGGGCAGCTTCATGAAAATTATAGGAGATCAATTTCGCTGGCAATCCACGGCGAGTGATTGCGCGATGCCGGGTTCCGGGGCGACGAGCAACACATTTCTCCTCAATGGGATATGAGTTCAAACATACGTTAAGCGCAGTTTTATAGAGCGGATCACCCGTCTGCCCCTGCTCAAACTTTGACCACTCACCACCCGTAAAGATCGTTTGAACAAAAGAACCAACGCCCATGTTACGCCCTTACCGCGATATAGCTGTCTTCGTATGGTTCTTCTGGCCCTGTTTCGATCGCATTCACAATCCGGGCCTCCCCCATGAACTTCTGATACTGCTGCGACACCGAAGCCATCTTGCCGGATGATTGTGTAATCGGTTCACAAGTGGCAATAGCAATTCGCGCGGCCAAGCCCTCGGAGAACATATCATCAAATTCCCGAACATCAGAGATGTCCGCGGCAAAGCGCATGAACGCCACTGGTGCTTCGACACCAATGATGTATTGCCCTTCAATCAATTTGTCGTCATACGGAAGATTGCCGGGGGCACCCCCCCAAGAAACACTGCCCTGCTTCGGATCAGGGTGCGCCTGCCGTAAATACCCGACAGGAAGGCGATAAACATTACTCGTTCCGTTCTGGCGGAGCGGGCCGGTGCCGATCGGATACGCGAACAAGATATTTGACATCGACGCAAACAGTGGTTGCCACAAACCAGAACTGGCGTAAATGGTGGGTATGCGCTTCCACGCATTTGCAACACCTGTGTTCGTCCAGTTAACCCCACCATCCGTTACCGGGTTGTGGGCGACGTTGCCATTGCCAATGGACGAATAAATGAAACCATCCGATCCTGTAACAGTCTGCGCAGTCGCATACGTTGCGTTCTCATCCCAATCAAGGGGGCCAACCGCCGGGGTGATGTTTAGGTTTACCTCAATCAAACTCCGCCAATGATAGCCGCCGTAAGACACCGTTTCACCGGCATTGTATGTGACTTCATCATCCCATTCGCTCGCAACTTCCGGGTCATCCCCGTTATCATTCACGAGCGAACGAAAAATAACGTACCCACCTGCGTTGCCCGCCTCGCACCACACAAGTTCCCCCGCGTAATACGACTGCTCACTGTCATACTTATGAACCGTCGCCGGTCCGAAGTACCGATCCCACGCAACTGTAGTCGTTGGGTCATTGCCCGTATTGCCGGGAACCATCGACTGCCAAAAGATGCCGTTCGCGTCCCGCACAACCGCTGCCGGCGGATATGCGGTGATGGCGTCCCAAAGATCGGGCTGAAGCAGCATTGTGTCAGTGTCAATCGCGCGCAAGATCGCGCGGCGAATTGAAAAGCGCCAGATGTTGCGCCGCATTTCCGCACGGCGAAGTTTGTCATAGGCAAAAGTCGTCTCTGTATTGGCACGACTGTCTTCATCCACGCTGGTAATAAACGGCTCCCCCAAATGTTGAAGGGACCGATTTGCGATGTCGAGTTCGCTGAGATACATGGCCTACTCCTTCAAAACCGGCGGTTGCGCACGAGTATCCTTCAGCCGCGGGCGTGCCCGGCGGGCGAACAGATACTTCGTACTCCTGATAGCACGGGCCATGATCGTGGCCAAGCCCGTCAGGACCTAGGAACCAGCCCCTGCAACAAGGTAATAAACTGTAGCTTTGAACAGGGTCGCGGCC
>CAZBRN010000134.1:0-455 GCA_964494545.1 uncultured Candidatus Saccharibacteria bacterium
AAGTAAGGAGAAGTCATCATGCACTTCGACGTTAACCCCGACCTGCGTCAGGATGGCATTTTCGGCCAATACCCTGACGCATGGGTCGGTCAAGACCCAGTTGACGGTGACGCGCTACCTTGGGCGTCTGCCGCAGTTGGGAGTCTTTACCTTTATCACAATCTCACTACGGGTGCCACACGGTATTTCAAGAAATTCTTGGATAACGCCCGCGATGATGATTGGCAACCGTTGACAACCAACTGCATCACGAAACGTGTCACACGTGCCATGATGACTGATGGTGGATCAACCATCGGCACCTACTTGCTGACCGAAACGGTTCCCGTTGGTGCGTTTGCGACCCAGACGATTCTGACCGATGTGACCGGGTTTACCGGGGATACATCGGCCACCATCCAAGTTGGTGATGGCACCGATGTTGATCGGTACAGCACCGGCACGCCAAGTGTGTT
>CAZBRN010000134.1:467-2598 GCA_964494545.1 uncultured Candidatus Saccharibacteria bacterium
CGCGGCAATCGATCTGGGGGTCCCCAGTGGCACCAAGATTCACGTTACGGCACTGGCACCCAAGATCACGATCACCAGTGCCGCAGACTTTACTGCGGTTGTAGCCGGTGCCTTGACCTTGCGCCTGTACTTCCTAGGGGGCTAATCATGCAACCAGGCGGGCAGTACCAATGGGAAAAACTTCATGACGGTGCAGTCGCCACTGGCGACGGTAAGTCGATGTTCCCGGTCTCGATGAACGGTCACTACAACAAGTTGGCCGTTCAGATCGTCGGGATCGTGACTGCCACCGTCACCTGGGAATGCACCGTGGATGGGTCCACCTGGAAGGGTCTATTGGCACGCCCAACGACCTCAGACACAGCGGCCCTGACTGCAACCGCCGATGGCATCTACCGAATGGATGTCACCGGCCTGGCCGCTGTACGCGGGCGCATATCGGCCTGGACAGAGGGAACCATTGACATGGACGGTTATCTCACCACGGTATAACTCATGACGACTGGTTTTGTTGACATGACGCTGGGCCCAAGACCCACGAATCTTACGCTGGCTGGCCGTACATCACTTACGGTCAGTCGGCGTAAACGTTCAATGCAACTGGCAAGGCGCAAAGAGTTGACTTTGGCACTGCGCAGGACTCGCATCCTATCGGTGGCGCGCTAATGTTGCAATCCCTTTGGCAGTTGATACGCCGACTTAGACCAGACCTATTGTCTGGGTATCTTATGGTTCCTACGGGGTAAATTCACATGGCAGGTACGCGTTTTACACTTGAATCCCCGATGTCACAGGGGCCTACCGAAAAACTGGCCTACCGTCTGACCACTACCCCTTGGGGTAGCACACCGACATCGGTCAGTATGGTGGTACTCGATACGACTGATAGTGAGGAAGGGACCGATGTAACGACTGCATCGACGGAGGGCAGTTCGTCTACATCTGGCGATGTCATCACCACCAAACGAATCAAATCCCTCACGCTGGGTAAGAATTACCGGGGAGAGTTGACCTTTACGGACTCGGACAGCAATGTCTGGTGCGCCCTCTTTGTTATCAAATGTCAGAATAAATAACTATGCAAATCATTCAAAACCTACGCACCCAGACCGAGATCGTGGCGAATCTCAAGGGGACCATGCGTGACAGCGAACAAAATCGCTGGACAACGGTAGAGATTTACCAGGGCATAAATCATGCAATAGATCGATGGGGGGAACGCGTAAAGGTTCCCTTTCTTTATTCCATCGTCGACGGCTGGCAGTCCAACCTGTATGAATACGCCTTGCCGTGGTACGTCACACCACCCCTGGAAGTCCAACAGCGCCGGTACAGTGGCCTGAACGTGGGCAGTCTACAGATCGACCTTGATCAAGGCGCATCCACCTGGATTGATGTAACCAGTTGGGACGTGGAACCGGATGGCCTGGGTGGGTACAAATTGCGTCTGGGGACCCTGCCCTACAACGTAGACGGTCGGATCATCTGGTGGGCCAAACAGGGGCGTATTCCTACGTCTGTCTTGACCCTTGAATCGGCAGTGGGAACCACCACCGCCACAAGTTTGACCATCACTGGCACACCAACGATTGGTAATGCAGGTTTCATCAAGATTGATGACGAACTTATTGCCTACGCTGGGTACACCCAGGCCGGTGGTATTACGACACTTCTCAACCTTTTGCGCGGGGTCAATGGCAGCACAGCGGCAACTCACTTAGATAATGCCCCCGTCAACTGGTGCATTGCCGTTCACCGACCTGATTTGTACGTGCAGTTGGAAGATCAGACCGCTGCGTATCTATATGGCCTGTTCCTGACCGATGCGAGTCCGCAAGAGATCCAGCATCACACTTTTCAGATGCGATACCGTCAACAGATGGCCGATGAGTTCTGGAAACGATATACCCCGCTGCGACAGACCAAGATGCGGCTGGGCATGACGGCAACGGGGAGTCGGCGCTAAATGGACATACTTGCACAGGCCCAGGAGTGGGTGAAAACCTACTTTTTTCGTAAACGAGACCATGTTGAGACCAGCAATGGTGCGAGTGACCGCGGGTTACCGGTTGTACTGAACTCACTGGGGAAACTTGGTATCAGTCTACTAACCCCATTGGTGGGAACCCTG
>CAZBRN010000135.1:0-2565 GCA_964494545.1 uncultured Candidatus Saccharibacteria bacterium
ATCAAGCCGCACGCCCTGGGGCCGTTCTATCGCGCGTTGTCGCATTGGTGCATCTTCCTGACGAATCCGGCGGTATACGGTTGGAAAGACAACTGCGAATCGATCCCGCCGATTCATACGCACATTCACAACGTCGATCTGACGCCGGAGCAAGAGCAAGCCGTGCAAGCCCACACGGGTGGGCTGTTTGCCTCACGCATCGGCGGCATCACGTCGCGGGCGAAGCTGGGGCGCATCGCCAAGGGGACGCACAACGGCGGATCGATCAGCACGAACAAGCCGGAGTACATTCGCAACCTTGTCGCCGAGTGGCCGGATGAATCAACCATCATCTGGTGCATTTACAATGACGAACAGCGAATGATGGAGAAGATTTTCCCCGACGCCGCGAGCATCGATGGCAGCACGAAGCACGAACGCCGCATCGAACTCATCAACGACTTCAAGGCGGGCCGCCGCAAGGTGCTTATCAGTAAGGCGAAGGTGCTGGGCTTCGGGTTGAATCTGCAAATCGCCACCCGACACGTCTTCTCCGGATTGGCGGACAGCTACGAATCGTTCTATCAGTGCGTGAAACGATCGAACCGCTACGGCTCCACGAAGCCGCTGAACGTGCACATCCCGGTGACGGACGTGGAAGTCCCGATGATCGAAACCGTACTCCGCAAAGCAAAGCGAGTGCAACTTGACACCGAAACGCAAGAGCGCGAATTCAAATTTAACTCTCTCGGAAGCTGAACTCCATGAAATCGAAACGTTCACAAACCGCTTCGGCCCTCCCAACTGCTGGACCGGCACCGTCGGCACCGCCTGCCATTTCCTCCGTCGACTCCTTGCTGAACGGCAAGAAGTGGCACTTGCTCAAGGGGGATTGCATCGAACTGATGCCGACCCTGCCCGCGAGGTCGATTGACTTCTCGGTGTTCAGTCCGCCGTTCCCCAGCGTGTACGCCTACACGTCGGAAGTCTGCGACATTGGCAACAGCGAAGACCTGAACACAGAAGCCAAGTTGCATTTGTCGTGGTTCTACAACCAACTGGCCCGCGTGATGAAGCCGGGCCGCGTGGTGTGCGTTCACGTTCAGCAGATCGTCAAGATGAAGCGGGCGGGCGAGCAAGGGCTGTTTGACTTCCGCGGCCTGAACATTCGCATCGCCGAGCGGGCCGGTCTGATCTACGAACAGGACATTCCCATCACCAAGAATCCCCAGGCACAAGCAATCCGCACCAAGAGCCGCGAGTTGCAATTCGCTGGCCTGGAACGCGACCGCGCACGCAGCCGGCCGTCGCTGCCGGACTACATCATCAAGTTTGTCGCGCCCGGCGAGAACGCGGTGCGGATCGACAACAAAGAAGTCTCGCGGCAGGAATGGATCGAGTGGGCCGAGGGCGTGTGGACGTGGCATGAGATCAAGGCGACCGACACGCTGAACACCGCCGAGGCAAAGGGCGAGAATGACACGAAGCACATTTGCCCGCTGCAACTCGGAGCGATCAATCGGCTGGTGCGGCTGTACTCGATGCCTGGCGAAGTCGTGTTGTCGCCGTTCGCTGGCGTGGGATCGGAGGGCTACGAATCGGTTCGACTGGGCCGCCGCTTCATCGGCTGCGAACTCAAGGATGAATACTACGAAGCATCGATTCGCAATCTGACGCGGGCGGAGAGTCAATGCAAGGAAGCCGCCAAGACGCTGTTCGATCAATTGCAGGAAGTTTAACCCCCGCCCCAGCACGCCAAGAGGATCGGTGAGCGAGCCATGAGACACCCGCCCCTAACCCTGATCGGCAGGAGATGAGACGATGCAAGAAGCAAGCAAGAAAAAATGCCAGCCTAGTGGAATGATGATGTTCCACGTTCAGGATGCGCCGTTCGCTGTTGACATCGGAAATAGCGTCGAGCTTCGGATTGGCGACCCGATGGATTCGTCAACGCTTTCGGTGTTCATGTCCATCAACAAGCTGAAAGAACTTCAAGGCGAGATTAAGGGTGCCTTGAAAGTCTGGCAACGGACGCAAGCACAACAGCACGAAAGGCGCACGCCATGAGCTTTGAAGACAACCCAGCCGACAACGAAAACCACGAACGAGACTTGATGCTCAACGAGATCCAGGAACTCAAGCAGAAGCACGCGGCTTTAGTAACCGCCGTCGCAGTCACTTGCGCATGCCTGTCTGCGCCGCTGTTCCTCGACCAGGAGGGGCGATCGGACGTGCATGATGCAGCAAGGGCTGCACTCAAATACTTGCGTGAGGCGGTCGCCAATGACCAGGGGCGCACGACATGAGCGAATCAATCGACAACGTAAACCACCCGCCGCACTACACGGCCATGAAGCCCGAGCCGGTGGATGTAATCGAAGCCTGGAATCTCGAATGGCACGAAGGCAACGCCATGAAGTACATCGCCCGCGCGAAGCTCAAGGGCAACCGCGTGGAAGACCTGCGCAAGGCTGCGTGGTATCTCTTGCGGAAGGTGGAGTATTTGGAGCAGCAAGCAATCTCCCCAGCCCCGAGCGATGGCGCGGAGGCGGCGAAGTGAAAACGGAACAGCAACTCGACGACATG
>CAZBRN010000136.1:0-2561 GCA_964494545.1 uncultured Candidatus Saccharibacteria bacterium
CCCGGGCGACTCGCTGTCCGACGCGATCGTGTCCGTGACGGCCGTCGAAATAGCGCTGAAGGTAGTTTCCGCCAGCGTTTTCAGGTTTCCGAATGTTTCCTCGAAGTACGTCTTGAATGTCTCGACGATGCTCTGTGCGCTGGCCCAGGCCGTGCTCGCGCTGGCCTCGGGAGGGTCCGCGATGGACGCGACGCTCGTGAAGTACCCGCACGCGCAGGTCCACGGGAACGCGGACGGCGTGGCGCTGACGCTCGACGGCACGCGGACGAAGACGCAGCCCGTTCCGATGGGTTCGAACCAGACGCTGAAGTTCGTCGTGAACGCGGGCGGCGACGCCAAGAACGGCACGTTCTGGGCCCTCGTGGGGTGATCGTGGTCGCCCCCTACACCGTCTCCGTGACCGTGGCGCCGACGGTGCCGCCGCTCTCCCTGGACGAGGCGAAGGCCGCGTGCCGGGTGGACATCGCGGCGTGGGACGTCGAGATCGCGTCGTACGTGGACGCGGCGCGTGACTGGTTCGAGGAGACGGGCGACCGCTCCCTCCTTTCGCAGACGCTCGAGATCCGGTGGGACCAGTTCCCCGGGCAGGGCGACGACTCGCGTTGCGAGTGGAACGGCCCCGAGGTGAACCGCTACGCGATCTTCGTGCCGCGCCCTCCGCTGCAGTCGGTGACATCGCTGAAGTACGTCGCGGGCGACGGCTCGGTGACGACGCTGACCGAGGGCACCGACTTCGTCGTGGACAAGCAGTCGAAGAACGCGCGCGCGCGGATCGTCCCGGCGTTCGGGACCTCGTGGCCGTGCGCCCGCATGGAGCCCGGTGCCGTGCGCCTAGTGGGCGTCTTCGGCTTCGGATCGACGGCCGCCACGGTGCCCGAGCGGATCCGGCAACTGATGCGCCTGCTCACGGCGCACGGCTTCGCCGAGCGCAATCCGGTCATCACCGGAACGATCGTGTCCGACCTCCCGCACGCGATCCAGACGCTGTTCTGGTCCGCGCGCTCCCTCGTCGCCGCCTGACCCCTCGGAGACTCGACTCATGTCCTCGCTCACCCTCACCGCCTCGCAGGTCCTCCTCGTCTCGGGCTCGCCCTACCGCGGCATCATCTGGGACAACACCGTCACGCAGGGCATGGCGGTCCGCTACGACCCCACGACGAACAAGTGGGGCCCGGCGCAGTCCGACAACGGCGCGACCGACGCGGGCTTCTACGGCCTCGGCATCGCGCTCACGGGCGGCTCGAGCGGGCAGGAGGGCGAGGTCGCCGGCCCCGGCTGCGTCGTGAAGCTCGGCGCCGGCGCGGCGCCCGCGTCCGCCACGGTCTACGTCCCCGGCGCGACGGCGGGCGACGTGGCCCCGACGGCCGACGTCACGACGTCCGGCAACTACCGCGGCGTCCTCGCGATCGGTGCCGGGACGAACAACGTCCTCGTGATCGGCGTGCCCGGCGGCGCGTTCGCGATCCCCTAGTCGACGCGCGCGGGCGAGCTCACGCACCGGGTCCAGATCCAGCGCCGCGCGAGCGGCGTGTCTGGGGCCGGTGCGTCCACGCCCGGGTGGTCGCCGGTCCCGTCCGCCGCGGCGGACGGGTCGGGGGCGGCGACGATCGAGCCCCTGTCGGCGCGGGAACTCGTCGCGGCGGCGGCGGCGCAGGTGCTCGCGACGCACCGGGTCACGACGTACTACGTCGAGGGCCTAGACGCCTCGTGCCGGATCCTCGAGACGCGGCACGGGAAGACGCGGGCGTTCCACATCGCGTCCGTGATCGACGCCGAGGAGAAGCACGTCTGGCACGAGTGCCTCGTGACCGAGAAGGTCGGGGGTGCCTGATGGCCGGCTTCGACATCAGCGTGATCGGGTTTCCCGACCTTCAGGCGAAGTTCGCGGCGCTCCCCGAGGCAATCCAGGTCGGACCGTTGCGCAAGGGCCTGCGGTCCGGCGCAAAGGTCTTCGAGGCGGCAATCGTCGCCGAGGCTCCGCGGTTCACCGGGGCTATGGCGATGCACGCCTCCGTCCGGTCGATCGGTTCGCGGCGCCGCGGCGTCGAGAAGCTGATCGTCCGTACCGGCACGAAGCAGGAACTCGGGATTCCCGAGCGCACGAAGGCAGGCGCCCCCCGCGGCTACTACCCGACGGCGATCCACTTCGGCTGGTATCCGAAGAACGGCTCGCGGTCCGTGTTCGGGACGCGCGAACGCAAGGAGACGAACTTCACCGAGGGGCAACTTCGCTGGCTGACGGCACACGGCATCGCCGATCGCACCGGGAAGCGCACCGGGAAGTTCCCCACCATCCTCCCCGCCAAGTGGCGCCGCGCCGAGGGTGTCGAATTCGGGGCGCGCAAGGTCCCGCCCAACCCGTTCATCCGACGGGCGTTCGATCGGATGAAGTCGCAGGCGCTCGCGGCCGTCGCGGCCACGATCACGGCCGAGATCCCGAAGGCCGTGGAGAAGGCGCTCGGGAAGAGCGCGGCGGCGAACGCCGCGGCGGTGGCCGAATGAGCACCGTCCTCGCGCAGCCGTTCCACGACTCGATCCGGGCGTACCTCGTCCAGTTCGTG
>CAZBRN010000137.1:0-2545 GCA_964494545.1 uncultured Candidatus Saccharibacteria bacterium
GGGACGGCTATCGGGTCGGGTATCTGGCCAACGCGCCGTACATCGTGTGGCTGGTCAAGCGTGGGCGGCTCGGCATCCTCGACACGCTCACCCGCGTTCGGCCGCGGATCAACCGCATCATCCGGGGGGCGTGACTGTGGCCATCAACCTGTTGCGAATATCCGGCGACATGAGGCTAGGTCTGATTGTGTCGAACTCGGACGGGGCGAGCCTGCGTCGCACGTTCGGCAAGGGGTCACTGCCGGCGGTCGACCTGTCTCTCAGTCTCGGCACCGGGAACAATCAGATCATCTGGGAATACTGGTCTCCGGCCCGCGTGTTGACCGCCACCACGACCGAATCCTTTGACCTGTCGGGGGTTCTCACCGACGCATTCGGGACGACCATCAACGCAACAAGACTGAAACTGGCTGTGGTGATTATTCACTCGCCGGACGGGACCAAGAACCTGCTGGTCGGGCCGCAGAACGTGAGCGGGGCGGCGCAACTCGGGTGGGGCGGCACGGGATCCACCGTGTACCAGACGGTGTACGACTGGTTCGTTCTTCACCACCCGTGGGGCGGGTGGACCATCACAAACAGCACCGCGGACAAGTTTCCGGTCACAAACCCGACCGGATCTAGCATCACATACAGCATCCTACTGGCAGGTATCTGAGCCGTGCCAACCGACGTAAGCCTCGTGGACATCGTCGAGGGCGCGAAATCGTCCTGGGCGAGCGTGTCGGCACTCACAGCCATCATTCCCGCCAGTCGGGTTTACTTCCAGCGGGCGGCAGAGAGCACGTCACTGCCTTACGCGCTGGTCACGACGGACGACGTGTCGGCGTTCTACGGCGGGACCGAGTACGACTCTTCGCAGTACTACAAGAAGTCCACGCGGGTGAACTTCAAGGTGTACTTTCCGGCTGACTTCGACATCAGCGCGTTCGCCACAATTCTGAACGACGCCTTCGGATGGACCGCGACGAACCCGGCCGCATCCTGGACGATCCCGAACGCGACCAAGATCCTGTCCGCCATGCCGGAAGTGGAGAAACTGGAGATCGAAGAAGAGAGAGTCGACGGCAAAGATGTCATCCGGTACGAGTCTTCGTTCACCGTGACGATGGTCGCCTATCGCGGCTGATTCGCAAGCGTGGCACGTCGGGCGGCACATCAGCGACAGTGGCCCCACTCAGAGGGGCCGCAACATGCCAGCGAATTCGGGGAACGGCGGCAAGCTCACAATCGGCGTCATCGACCTCCACGTTACCGTGTGGGATCTCGACCACAAGGTGCGAGAGGTGGACAACACCAACTCGGGCAGCGGCGGGTTCAGCAACTACGAGGCGGTAGTGAAAGACATCGAGTGGACCGCCGAAGGGTTCCTCGACGAGGACAACCTCCCGGACGTGGACGCCGGCGCTGCCGTCGGGAGTAAGGCCAGCTTCTCCTTCAAGGAAGGTGCGGACTACCGCACCATGGTGCTGACCAACACGCTCGTCACGTCGCTCAAGATCACATGTAACAACAGCAATGATATTGTCCGTTTCAGGGCGGCCGGCAAGGGCTGCACCGCGTTCACCAACCACGCTACCTAACACATGCTCACGAACACAGAACTGGCGGGGGCGCAAGCCGCCGTATCGGGTCCGGCGGCCGTCTCGGTCGGCCCACGCACCTTCATCATCAAGCCGCCGTCCATCGAGGATTACGGGGCGATGCTCAAGGAGATGCGGCGGCAGGTGATGGCCACCAGCCGCGACCCGATCGAGGCGATCAACGAGCGGATCGCGGCGGCGGAGAAGGCCGGGCGGCCGTTCTCGCCGACCGTCGTCAAGGCGCTCGTTGAATCGGCAATCGCCAGCTCGACGGCGAAGGACGCGAAGGCCGAGCCGAGTATGGATCAGCTCACCGCCCAGATGCAGACGCTCGACGGGTTGCGGTGGTGGGTCGGCTATCTGGTGAAGAAGGCCGACCCGTCAGTCACTGCCGCCGACATCGCGGGGTGGATCCCCGACGACGCCACGGCGTTCAGGGTGTCGGCCGAAGTCGGGCGGCTGAGCGAGCACCAGGCGTTCCACCCAAACTGAGAAACCCCGCGGACGTGCTGGCGGTGTTCGCGGGGGTCGACTGGCGGGCGCACGGCAAGGACTGGGTCAAAGGGATGCAAGACCCGGAAACGCTGTTCGCCATGCCGTTCTTGCGTTGGGTCGGCCTGCACTGCGAGCCGAAGGGGGCCGGGGGCGAGATCGAGTTCAACATCAAGACGCGGGCGGATTGGATCCGGATGAGGAACGTGTTGCGGGCAAAGAAGGGGAAGCCGCCGCTACCAGAGGCGAACTAGATGGCTGGTCAGGTGCTAGACGAGATGTTCGTGGACGTGACCGCCCGCGGATTGCAGGCGGCACAGGGGCAGATCACGGCCATTTCGGACCGGTTCAGGGACGCCACCGCCGCCCACCGGGCGATGCGGGCGGAGATGGAAAAGGCGGTCAACGCCCAGCCGACGCAACGGGCGTCGGCAGCGGCATCGGCGACCGCGCCGCAGGCCCAGCGGGCG
>CAZBRN010000138.1:0-2508 GCA_964494545.1 uncultured Candidatus Saccharibacteria bacterium
GCAATAGCACAGGAGTAGCCGTCGTGACGATTGAGCCCATTTGAATCTACTCCTGGTTATGCTTTCAATTTTCTCGCCAATATCTTGGTCGAGCTGGCGGCAAGCATTTTTGATTACGGTGTATTATCACTAATCTTGCAGTACCAATTTGTGCCATCGTAGGTGCAGTCCATGTGGTCCCCTGTTGTTGGTGACCAGTCTGAACCCGCATTCCCTTTAAGCGTCGTGCTCGTAAAATCGATCGTCGTATTGGCGTCGTTGATCAGAACGAACAATGTCTGACCAGCAACTCCATCGTCAAAGGTCGTGATCGTTGTTGCACCAGCGTTGGCGGTCTTGATGTATTCCGAGCCCCTGACGCTAGGCGTGGCATCAAGAGACGCTGCCGTGACCATGTTCATCGGCACATTCGACGATGTGATTCGACCAGTCACCCCGGCGTCAATTGAAAACGGATTCGTTACTGAATACCCAGATGCTATGTTGCCCGAAATGAGGCTACCAGAAACTGTTGCTCTGATTGCCCACGCAGCCGCTTCGTCATACGTAGTGCTGTCGAGTCGCAAGATGTTACCAGTCACAGTGCAGTTAGGGGCGTCAATGCGAATTGTCCCATAATCCTCTTTTCCAGCGGCGGCAATGCCAGTCGTATTTGTGATCACGTTGTTAGCTATTACGATATCGCCCTGAGTGGCTGAAGATCCGTAGACATAGACTGCGTTGACGGTTGCATATGACACTGCATTATTTGAAAAAATGACGGACCTTGATCCGCTCGTTATCAATGCTCCGCCATAATCCAGCGACGCAGTCTTGATGTCATTGCCAATGATCTCAGCATAAGCACTGGCGATGAAACAAAAGTGATTGATCGTCTCCGCCTGATTCCCTGAGACAACCAGCCGTCCGCTTGATCCTCCATGCGAGTAAACGCACGACTTGTTACGGTAGTTACTGCCGATGTTTTCGAACTTATTGCCAGTGATCGATACGACGCCTTCGGAGCCTGAAATAACGTCGATGCACCCTCGGCCAGGAATGATGTTTTTGAACGTATTGTTTGAAATCTGTGCTGACGTCCCGCAGGTCAAATACCCGCGAGTCACTCCAACTGTCAACGCACTGACATCGTCGCCAATTGTCTTTGCGGCGCCACCTTCGGTGTCAGATATTTGAAAGGTGTTTCCACTGACATTGACAACGAAGTAAGTCGACGTATAGGCGATATTCGTCGGGTACGTGCCAGCCGCCCTGAACGTCACGATGTCGCCGTCAATCAGCGTGTGCCCTGTGGCAGTCAGTACGTCAGTTGGGTCATCGATTGTGCATGTCCACTCGGCTGACGCACCGTCCATCGTGCAATTGACGACCTTGGTGTCAGTCGCTGCCGACACATTGGACAACTGGATCGACGGCCCGTGATTCCCAGTGAAGTACACGCCGTCAATAACGCAGTCTGAAACTCCAGGATCTCCGGTAGACGCATCAGCCTCCAGGTCGATTCCAGCGGCGGGCTGCAAACCGTTGGTGTTAATGTACGCACCGCCTTTAACAGTAATTGACTGCCCAGCAATGACGCTGATTCCCTGCCTCGTATTATTGTCGGCAACACAGTTCAGAAACGTACCGCGAGTGCAGTTCGTTGTTCGATCTCCACTAGTGTATTCATCGAGATAGAACCCATCGACAACTGCATTCTTCGACGTCACGCGATAGAACGTGAAATCATCGCAGCCGTATAGTGCCACGTTGTGTGCTGGTACCTGAGCGGGCGTACCACGATTATCGCGATTTCCGTCGATGACTCCGTTTTTGATCTCAAACCTCTCGCACCGAGCAATATTGATCGCCTGGCCAGTGGAATCAACCGGAGATGTTGAGCCACACTTGATAGTCGATCCATTTAGATCGATAACGAAGTCGTTCATCTGATTCAGCAAAATCCGAGAGTTCACGACGTACGTCTTATTCGGCTCAAGTGTGAATAGTCTCACTCCGTCATCGTAGGCATCAAGCCAAGCCTGAAGTGCTGTCGTGTCATTTGTCGATCCATCCCCAACAGCACCGTACTGGCCAGAATTAGCCGCCTGCACCCCCGTCTTCTTCAGCTCCGCCAAGGTCAGTGACCTCGGCGAGTCTGCATCGAAAACTCCAAACTCAATATCAACATCATTATCGATGTCGGCTGCGGTGATCGCAGTCGCTGCCGCGATCGAGCCAATGTCGTTACTGATGACTAAAAAACGACCAACCGAACCGGGACCGGTCAGGACCGCTACGCTGTCCACTACGGCAGCGGAGTCTTTATCGTAATACCAAAGACCTTTTTCAGTCCCTGTTTTGATGATCACTGATTGACCATCACTAGGAGTCAAATCAGCCAAGTCGGCCATAGCATTGACAACAATCGGACTCTGAGTTGAGTCGACTGTGACTGTCTGCCCAATCGCCAATTGAACGGGCTCACCGATCCATTGAAACGGCAAGGCAAAAGCACCAATCAACATT